>NZ_JBFRTD010000008.1:304674-304842 GCF_041473955.1 Vibrio sp. 10N.222.54.E6
AACGGTTTCGATATTAAGCATAAAGTTAAAACTAAACGTTCAACATCAGGATTAGTAAAAACCCTAAATAGTGGTGCGCCCTGGAGGATTCGAACCTCCGACCGCCTGGTTCGTAGCCAGGTACTCTATCCAGCTGAGCTAAGGGCGCAACGGTTTCGATATTAAGCA
>NZ_JBFRTD010000009.1:0-147958 GCF_041473955.1 Vibrio sp. 10N.222.54.E6
TCGCCTGTTACGTCAGTTGTACGGAAGTAGAACTGTGGACGGTAACCCTTGAAGAAAGGAGTGTGACGGCCGCCTTCGTCTTTAGAAAGTACGTATACTTCAGACTCAAACTTAGTGTGTGGGTTGATTGAACCTTTAGCAGAAAGTACTTGGCCACGTTCAACGTCATCACGCTTAGTACCACGTAGAAGTGCACCAACGTTCTCACCTGCACGACCTTCGTCAAGCAGTTTACGGAACATTTCAACACCAGTACAAGTAGTAAGAGTAGTCTCTTTAATACCAACGATTTCTACTTCGTCACCTACACGTAGGATACCGCGCTCGATACGACCAGTAACTACAGTACCACGACCTTGGATTGAGAATACATCTTCAATAGGAAGTAGGAACGGTAGATCAACAGCACGCTCTGGAAGTGGAATGTAAGAATCTAGTGCTTCTGCAAGCTCAACGATCTTGTCTTCCCACTGCTTTTCGCCGTTTAGAGCGCCAAGTGCAGAACCTTGAATTACTGGTAGGTCGTCTCCTGGGTACTCGTACTCAGAAAGAAGTTCACGAACTTCCATTTCTACTAGCTCAAGTAGCTCTTCGTCATCAACCATGTCACATTTGTTCATGAATACGATGATGTAAGGGATACCAACTTGACGACCAAGTAGGATGTGCTCACGAGTTTGTGGCATAGGGCCATCTGTAGCAGCAACAACTAGGATACCGCCGTCCATTTGAGCAGCACCAGTGATCATGTTTTTAACATAATCGGCGTGTCCAGGACAGTCTACGTGTGCGTAGTGACGTTCAGGAGTATCGTACTCAACGTGAGAAGTTGCGATTGTGATACCGCGCTCGCGCTCTTCTGGAGCGTTATCGATAGATGCGAAATCTTTAGCAACACCGCCGTACACTTTTGCAAGTGTAGTACAGATAGCAGCAGTTAGAGTTGTTTTACCGTGGTCAACGTGGCCGATAGTACCAACGTTTACGTGCGGTTTCGTACGTTCAAATTTTTCTTTAGACACAATCGTGTTCCTTCCTAGTTATGATTCGCCACGTTCATTATTGAGCGAGACGCGCCAGAAATTGCTATTTTATGCGCCAACTCTCGTTAGCGCAATATTTGGACGCATTGTTCTTTCAAAAAATGAAAAAATTGCGTCCCTTTTGTTTAACCACGCTCTGCAATGATTGCATTAGCAACATTTTTTGGCACTTCAGCGTACTCACTAAACTCCATAGAGTAAGAAGCACGACCTTGTGTCGCAGAACGTAAATCAGTTGCGTAACCGAACATGACAGACAACGGAACTTGTGCACGAATTATCTTCAGGCCAGCTGTCCCCTCGTCCATACCTTCGATGATGCCGCGACGACGGTTAATATCGCCAACAACGTCACCCATCCAGTCTTCTGGAGTAGTTACTTCAACTTTCATCATAGGCTCAAGCAAAACTGGTTGCGCTTCTAGTGCACCTGTTCTGAAAGCCATAGAGGCAGCGATTGTAAACGCCATCTCACTTGAATCTACTTCATGGTAAGAACCATCATATAGTGTAGCTTTGATATCCAAAACTGGATAGCCCGCTAATACACCATTGTTCATTTGCTCTTCAACGCCTTTAGCGACAGAGGTAATGAACTCTTTTGGCACGATACCATTGGCAATTTCATCTACGAAGACAAAGCCTTCACCGGCTTCTGATGGTTCCAGTTTCAGCCACACGTGACCGTACTGTCCTTTACCACCATGTTCGCGGATAAATTTACCTTCAGCTTTCGCTGTACCACGAATGGTTTCACGATAAGCAACTTGCGGATTACCAACGTTGCAGTTCACACTGAATTCACGCTTCATGCGGTCAACGATGATATCTAAGTGCAGTTCACCCATACCAGAGATTAGTGTCTGGCCAGTCTCGTCATCCGTTTCAACACGGAACGATGGATCTTCTGCCGCTAGCTTACCTAACGCGATAGTCATTTTATCTTGATCAGCTTGAGAGCGAGGCTCTACAACGATCTGAATAACTGGATCTGGGAATTCCATACGTTCAAGAACAATTTTATGGTTCTGATCACATAGAGTTTCACCAGTAGTAACATCTTTAAGGCCGATAATGGCTGCGATGTCACCTGCTCGTACTTCTTTTACTTCTTCACGCTTGTTTGAGTGCATTTGAACAATGCGCCCTAAACGTTCACGTTGTTTCTTCACAGAGTTGTAAGCTGTTTTACCGCTTTCAACAACACCAGAGTAAACACGGATGAAAGTTAAAGTACCAACAAATGGGTCTGTTGCAATTTTAAATGCTAGCGCTGAGAACGGTTCTTTGTCGTCTGCATGACGCTCTGCTTCGTTCTCGTCTTCATCGATACCTTTAATTGCAGGTACATCGACAGGAGAAGGAAGGAAGTCAACAACTGCATCTAGAACAGCTTGTACACCTTTATTTTTGAATGCACTACCACATGTAGCAAGTACGATTTCATTATTAAGGGTACGAGTACGAAGACCTTGTTTGATTTCAGCTTCTGTTAGTTCACCTTCTTCAAGGTACTTATCCATCAGCTCTTCATTTGCTTCTGCAGCAGCTTCAACAAGTTCTGTACGATATTCTTCAGCCATTTCTTGCATGTCTGCAGGAATATCTTCGTACGTGAAAGTCATGCCTTGGTCAGCTTCGTTCCAGTTAATCGCCTTCATCTTGATAAGATCGACAACGCCTTGGAAGTTTTCTTCAGCACCAATGTTCAGTTGAATTGGAACAGGAGTTGCGCCTAGGCGATCCTTGATCTGTTCAACTACACGCAAGAAGTCTGCGCCTGTACGGTCCATTTTATTAACGAAAACCATACGTGGAACTTGGTATTTATCAGCTTGACGCCATACAGTCTCTGACTGAGGTTCAACACCAGATGAGCCACAGAACACAACAACTGCACCATCAAGTACACGCAGAGAACGTTCTACTTCGATTGTGAAGTCAACGTGCCCCGGAGTGTCGATGATATTAATACGGTGGTCAGAGTACTGAGCTTCCATACCACGCCAAAACGTAGTAGTTGCTGCTGAAGTGATCGTAATACCGCGCTCTTGCTCTTGCTCCATCCAATCCATGGTTGCTGCACCATCGTGAACTTCGCCGATTTTGTGAGAAAGACCGGTATAGAACAGAATACGTTCACTTGTGGTTGTTTTACCTGCATCTACGTGAGCAACGATACCGATATTACGGTATTGCTCAATAGGAGTTTTACGAGCCACGGTTGAATCCTCTTATTAGAGACTTAGGGACTATTGCTATGTCTAGATTATGCGCTAGAAGCGATACTTCGCTAAAAAGTGCTTGCCCTAGAAATAGCAATAGTTCCTAGCATAAGCATAGGAACTAAAGAAGTGCTGCAAGGAAACTTGCAGCACTAAAAAGGTATTACCAGCGGTAATGTGCGAACGCTTTGTTTGCGTCAGCCATACGGTGAACGTCTTCACGTTTCTTAACCGAAGTACCTTTGTTCTCAGACGCGTCTAGCATTTCAGCAGCTAGGCGTTGAGCCATAGATTTTTCACCACGCTTACGCGCAGCTTCAACTACCCAACGCATAGCAAGAGCGTTACGGCGAACCGGACGAACTTCTACAGGTACTTGGTAAGTTGAACCACCCACACGGCGAGATTTAACTTCTACCGCTGGACGAACATTTTCAAGAGCTTCTTCAAATACAGCTAAGTGATCTTTACCAGATTTCTCAGCCATAACTTCTAGTGCAGTGTAAACAATCTTCTCTGCAGTAGATTTTTTTCCGTCAACCATAAGGATGTTAACGAATTTTGCCAGCAGCTCAGATTTGAACTTAGGATCTGGAAGGATCTTACGCTGGCCTATTACGCGACGACGTGGCATGGAATTTCTCCGTTGTCTTCTTCAGGTTTTTTCCAAAACTTTTCAGAATAATAAATAAATAGTGTTTGGCCTTACTTAACGCTTTCTTTTAAAAAAAGACGCATTAAGACTTAGGACGTTTCACACCATACTTAGAACGACCTTTCTTACGGTCGTTAACGCCTGCACAGTCAAGTGCACCGCGAACAGTGTGGTAACGCACACCTGGTAAATCTTTAACACGACCACCACGGATAAGAACAACACTGTGTTCTTGAAGGTTATGACCTTCGCCGCCGATGTATGAAGTAACTTCAAAGCCGTTAGTTAGACGAACACGACATACTTTACGTAGTGCTGAGTTCGGTTTTTTTGGAGTAGTAGTATATACGCGAGTACATACACCACGTTTTTGTGGGCACGCTTCTAGTGCAGGCACGTTGCTTTTAACAACCTGCTTTACACGAGGAGTACGTACCAACTGGTTAATAGTTGCCATTAACTAGCTCCTGATTTACTTGAAAGTAAGCTTGATGAAAAATCTAGCCCTATTACACATAGTGTAAATAGGGACGCAAAATTCTATTCAGCAGTGGGATGTGTGTCAAGAAATATACAGATCTTTTTTAGCCGTCTAGAGCTCAGGATGGTCTTTTTTTAACCACACTGATAAAATGCAGCTACCAAGTGACTGATTTGTCGTTCAAAACAGTCAGTTTTACGAATCCATCGAAGTCCACTTGATCCAGGGTGCTTGAAGCAAGTTGTTGTAAACCTCGACTATAAAGATCTGTTTTTAATACCGACACATGTTTAACGGTGGAGATTTGATTGAATAACTCATGATTTGGAAGGCAAACATACACCGCATCTTCAACCAAAAGGATATGGTCCTTTTGTTGCGAGTACATCAATGCAAGCTTGAGTTTGTCTACTGATTTTACAATATGAAGCATAACGTTCCCTAGAAAGTCAGTATTTTTTGGCTCTGAGCTAACTTCTGCGTCAACTCATTCATTTCTAGCGCAGTCACATCGATCAGTAAGTTATCAGTCGAGAGACCAAACTGATTGAGGCTATGTTGACACACGTAAACCTGCTCGATGTCGTAGAGGTCCATAAGCTTGAATGCAGAAATATAGTCACGTGATAAGGATTCATCAGGCTGTTGCGCTTTGAGAAGCTGTGTAACGCCATCAGCGACAAAGAATACGCTGATGTCTTCACTGTAAGCTGAAGCCGCTAACAATGCGTCTAGCCCTTCCCTACCTGCAGCCGTTGTATGAGGAAAGCTGTTAAATATAAATGCTAATGAGCTCAAAACTGGACAACCCTATCTTGCGTCAGAAGTGCTTCAGATAAACTCCCTAAGCCAGCTTGGGTAAACCCTGTCGCCAAGTTAGAGGCAATTAATTGATGTTGCGCCGCTTCTTCAGTGCTGATAACTCCACGCCTTAGCGCAGCAGCAACACATGTCTCTAGGCTAACATTGTGCTCGTCCGCCAGTTTTTGCCAAGCGGCAGCTAAGTCAAATTCATCATTAGCCGGCACAGTAATGCCAGAGCCATTACTGACGCCGTCTTGATAGAAGAACACACTGTGAAGTTTGTGGCCCTGTTTCAATAGAGCCACAGCAAACTGATAAGCACTTCTTGCGGATTGTGAGCCGTAAACGGGTCCATTAACTAAGAGTGTATAGCTTAACAACCCTCTTCATCCTCTGTTTTACGTTGACGGATGTACAAGTACACTGTGTGCTTAGAGATATTCAATCGCTCAGCAACGCGGTTAATCGCGTCTTTGATGTCGAAAATACCTTTGTCGTATAGCTCCATCACGATTTGGCGATTTTTGGTGTTGTTCGATACAGATTTGTCTGCATTGATCTCTTCAATCGTGCGTTCAACCGTTTGGTCGACAAGTTCTTCAACATCACTAGCAAAGTTAACAGATGACGCAGCTTCGTCCGCGTCTTGCGTAGGCATGAAAGATTGCAGAACTTGTGAGAATGGCGCATCTAAGTTCACGTTAATACACAATAAGCCAATCACTCGGTCTTCACCATTGCGGATAGCAACCGTGATCGACTTCATTAGTACCCCGCCTTTAGCGCGAGTAAAATATGAACGAGAGAAGTTACGCTTAGAACCTTCAATATCTTTCAACATTTTCAATGCAAGATCGGTGATTGGCGAACCAACCTGACGACCTGTATTTTCACCATTGGCAATTTTAATCGCAGATGTATTGAGGTCTTCTAAAGAGTGTAAAACGATTTCACAAAACGGACCGATCAGACTCGCAATACCATCAACTACGGCCTCATAAGATCTTAAGATAATTTTATCGTGTTCACTGAATGGCATGACATGGACTGATTCCATTTCGAGTAACATGTCCGCATTGACTGTTTCTGTAGTAGTCACTTATTCCTTACCTTCGTGTGAAAAATCAACAAATTTATGTAAGTTTATCAGAAAATTTTAATTGCACACCTAGCTAACATTGCAACTAGTGATTTAGAACAAGTTTAAAAATCAAATACTCATATTCAAGTCATAAAAAAAGCCTAACTTAAAGTTAGGCTTTTTATTCAATCAACGTATTTTAGCACGAGGCTTTTAACCGATATTATTGTGCAGGAGCTGCTTCAGCGTTATCGATGTTTAGTAGTTCTACTTCGAATACTAGCGTTGAGTTAGCTGGGATAGTCGGTGTGTCTTGCTCACCGTATGCTAGCTCTGGCGGGATAACGAACTTGTACTTAGAACCCACTTGCATCAGTTGTACGCCTTCAGTCCAGCCTGGGATTACGCGGTTTAGTGGGAATGTTGCTGGTTCGCCACGATCGTAAGAGCTGTCGAACTGAGTACCGTCTGTTAGCGTACCTTTGTAGTGTACTTGAACCGTATCAGTGTCTTTTGGAGAAGCGCCTTCACCAGCCGTCATTACTTGGTAAAGTAGACCAGATTCAGTTTGCTTAACGCCTTCAGTTTTAGCGAACTCAGCGCGGAAGTCATCACCCGCTTTCTTCACTTCTGCAGACTTTTCTGCCGCTTGTGCTTGCATCGTTTCAGCAACACGCTTGTCTAGAGCTTCAAGAGCTGCACGCGTCTCTTCTTCGTTAAGTGCCGTCTTCTCTGCGAATACGTCTTCGATACCTTGAAGAACCATCGCTTTGTCTAGGTTAATACCTAGCTCGCTTGGCTTATCAATGCTTGTGCTTAAGTAGTTAGCGAAAGATACACCGATCGCGTATGCCGCTTTGTCATCTTCTGTTTTAAAGTTTACTGCTGCAACTTTAACTTCTTCTACCTGTGGAGCTTCTGCCTTTGGTTCTTCTTTCTGACAACCAACTGCTAGCATAACCGTTGCGGCAAGCAGTGATACTTTTAAAACTGATTTCATTGAATTCTCCAATTAATGGCCAAGCCATTGGTTATTGTGCACAAATCTAATGATTAGATTGGTGTGAATACGTTAGTTATAACAATATACTAGTCATATGTCTTTCGACACAAACCGGATTATTGGATGTGATGCGAATATTTTTCCACTCATTGCTATGTACGATTGTCATCACCTTGTTAAATGGCTGCTTTTTCTTCCAAGATGATGACCAACGCTGGGAAATTGAACCCAACGGCGCCACCAGCTTTGCCCTAAGTAGAGATGGACGCTTCGCGCTGCTCTACTCGCAGCAAAAACAGCTGCTCCTTTGGGATCTTGCCCAGAACAAAGAACTGGCTCAGCTTGGTCCACAAGATCAATCCGAAAATCAAGTATCGCGTATTCGCATCTCTGACAATGGTCGCTTTGCCATTACCGCCAGTCAGATGAATTTCGCCGTTTGGGACTTATCTTGGACACAAGCTGAAGGGCTATGGTCGATTTCCGATGGCTTAATTCGCGATGTTGATATCTCTAGCAACGGTGAAAAAGTACTGCTGGGCCTATCTAATGGCAAAGCTATCTATGTGGACTTAGTCACCGGACGCCGTCTGGAGTTCCTCGCTCACCGAGAAAAAGTTAATTCCGTCTCCCTATCTTCGAATGGGCGCTACGCATTATCAGGCGGTAACGACTATAAAGCTTACCTTTGGGATACCGAATCAGGCTTGGTATTGCGTACATTCGAGCACGAACAAAGAGTCGTACGAGTTGCCTTACAACGAGATGGAGAGCTAGCTTTTACCTCCGATGGAGGGAATCAAGCGATGATCTGGGATCTTGAGACAGGTGAACCTCAAGCTCAATTGCAGAGCTGGTCTCGACAGCTAATTTTCTCCAGTGCTCGCTTTTCTGATGACGGCAGTATGTTGGTAACAGGTACGCCATCTAGCCAAGTGAGCGTGTGGAATACTCAAGATGGCAAACGCATTTCTCGCCACGACGCCGAGCCATTAAAAGATGCTCGCCCTCCTCGTGCGGTAGTGTATGATGCAGCCTTTGATGATAAGAACCGTGTGATATCGGGCACCTCTGCGGGCATTGCCCAAGCTTGGAATGTGGATTAAGAACGATGACAGAAAAGCGAGTTGAACAATTAGAAAGCCGCGTGAATGACCTAGAATGTCAGTTGGCTTTCCAAGAGCAAACCATTGAAGAACTTAATGAAGCGCTTAGCCAACAACAGATGTTGATCACGAGAATGCAAGACCAGATGAAGTTCGTGGTTGGCAAAGTAAAAAATATGGATGGCTCAAACCTCGCTGACGCATCAGAAGAGACGCCCCCTCCACACTATTAAGTGCGCTTTAAAGATAACGAATTAGTTCTAGTGACGCATATCGTTAGTTTTTCGTCCTCAATGTGTAAACACATGTCAGGACGGGACATAGAAAACCAAAAGGGCGACAGATACTTATCTGTCGCCCTTTTGTTTGTTTAACCTGCGCTAATTCAACTAAAGTCAGTTAAGCCAATACAAACTTAGTCATCGGCATAAATTTTTACTTCCACGCAGCCATTAGTATCAACACTCGCACGGTACATTCCTGAACTGTTCATACCGAAATGAATATCACCTTGTCCATCGATAGCAATCAAGCCTCCTTCACCACCCATGGTTTTCAATTCACCTTGAATAATCGTTTCACAAGCCGTATGCACATCTTCCTTGAGATAACGCATTCGTGCCGCCACATCACTGGCAACCATCTTTCTAAGGAAGAACTCCCCCATACCTGTTGTTGAAACGGCCACGTTGCCATTTTCAGCAACAGTGCCTGCACCGATGATTGGAGAATCTCCCACACGACCGTATTTTTTATTGGTTACGCCACCAGTGCTGGTTGCGGCTGCTAAGTTTCCGGCTTGGTCTAATGCGACCGCGCCAACCGTGCCGTACTTTTTATCATCTGGATATTTATCTGCTTGCTCTTCATCATATTTCGCTTCAGACAAAGCAAAAATACCTTTCTCTTTCATCAACTGAAGTTGGTCATAACGACGCTCAGTAAAGAAGTAATCTTGCTCGGTGAAAGTATGGTCATGCTCAAACGCAAACTTCTCGGCGCCTTCACCAATCAGTAGCACATGGTCGCTTTTAAGCATCACATCACGCGCAAGCTCAATTGGATTTTTGATATGGCGGACACCGGCAATAGCCCCCGCATCCATTTCACGACCGTGCATCACAGAAGCATCCATCTCAACAAATTCATCATGAGTCAGAACAGAACCTTTACCGGCATTAAAGTGGGGACTGTCTTCCATCACCTTAACTGAAGCAACCACTGCATCTAGCGCATCGCCACCCGACTGTAATACTTGATAGCCAGCCAAAACCGATTTTTCCAAAGCCTCGGTAATACCCGTTTTTAATTCATCACTCATTTGCTCTCGTATGATGGTGCCTGCACCACCATGAATGGCAATTGAAAAAGGCTGTGACATACAAACTCTCCACTGACGTCGACTTATAATGTTGTGCTATCAATACCACATCCAAGGTTTGATGTCTGATAGCGAAAACCAAACTATTTACGAACGCTTAGATTTGCGGGCATTTAGTTTGGTAGACGAAAAGCCAACTCAAAAAGCTAGCACCCTAAACGAAAAAAACCTCCACAAGGGAGGTTTTCAATATTCTTAAACTAAACCGTTAATTCGGTATTAGTGAGAACCACAGCTACCGCCGCCGCAGCAGCCGTCTTTTTTCTCTTCAGCATGGTCATGGCCTTCGCCACCACAGCAACCACCTTCGTGATCATGATCGTGGTCGTGACCGCCACAGCCGCCTTCTTGGTGTACGTGACCGTGTTGAACTTCTTCTTCAGTCGCTTCACGAACCGCTACAACTTCAACGTCAAACGTTAGAGTTTGGCCAGCTAGCATGTGGTTACCGTCAACAACAACTTCGTCGCCATCTACTTCAGTAACTTCAACTGGGATTGGACCTTGGTCAGTATCCGCTAGGAAACGCATGCCAACTTCGATTTGCTCAACACCTTGGAATACGTCTGCAGGAACACGTTGAACTAGGTCATCGTTGTGCTCGCCGTAAGCGTCTTCTGGAGTAACAGTTGCTGAGAACTTGTCGCCAGCGACTTTGCCTTCAAGCTCTTTTTCAAGACCTGTAATTAGGTTGTTGTGACCGTGAAGGTAATCTAGTGGAGCTTCTGCAGTTGATTGGTCAACTACTACGCCATCTTCAAGTTTCACTTGATATGCAACACTAACTACTACGTTCTTTTCAATTTTCATGAGAGCTCCAAGGAGGTTTGGACTAAGCTCGAACAGTTGAGCTTAGGAAAAATTCTGTACCCGGATATTATGGGGATCAATTGACGAAACTCAATCACTCAGGCTTAAAAATACCGATCATTTCTTGATTCGCGTGTTCAGATTTCTCTACAGTTTTCGGTTTACGCTGTTCTGTGAAGTCACAATCGACACATTCCACCAGCTCGATATTATTTTCAATCCACCAACGGAGTGTGTCTTGAGTCTTGCAGCTTGGGCAGCTCGCCCCTGCGATAAAGCGTTTTTTCTGTTTCACGTTCATATCCTTTACAACTCTGGATTCGCAGTTCTTCCGATCTAGATCTATTAAAGACAAAGCAGAGACCACGTTTATTATTAGATTAGTTATCTAGACTTTTATTTCTAGAGCTCAAGCTATATTTCTAGAGCTCTAGCATTAGTTATCACTTCAAGCTACTGCCAATAGTTTCGAGATTGGTGATCATTTTCCATCTCGTGTCCAAAAATCTCTTCAAGCTCTTTGCGAGCCTCTTTCGCTCTTTGGGCTAACTCGGCATCTTCGTTATGCTGAGGCAGCAACTCTTTCAGCATACCATTATCCAGTTTCCTAAAGTGTGCTTCTGCTCGCTTCGCTTTATATGGATGCATGCCAAGTTCGGTCAATGTTTGACGACCTAAATCTAATGCCCCAAGGAAGGTTTCACGCGAGTAGTTACTCACACCATGGTTAAGTAATTGATACGCTTCAACACGGCTTCGTGCACGCGCTAAGATCTTCAACTGTGGGAAGTGCTGCTTACACAAATCGACGGTCTTCATGATTTCATCAGGAGAATCGGTACATAACACAATGGCTTCTGCCTTGTCAGCTCCCGCAGCTCGTAATAGTTCAAGGTGAGTAGAGTCACCGTAAAATACCTTGTAGCCGAACTTCCTAAGGATATGTATTTGGCTGGCATCACTTTCAAGGACGGTGATACGAATCTTATTGGCGTACATCAAGCGACCAATGATCTGACCGAAACGACCAAAGCCCGCAATAATCACTCGAGGACTACGATCAACCACATCTGAAGACATCGCGCTTTCACTGATTTGATTAAGTTGGCGAGCAAAAAATCGGTCTTGCAGCTTAAGCATCAATGGTGTGGTCACCATAGAAAGGCTCACAACAACCAGTAAGAACGACACTTGGTCGCCGCTTAAGATGCCTTGTGCGCTCGCCGCGGTAAAAATAACGAAGGCGAACTCACCACCTTGGCTAAGGATCATCGCCATACGGCTACGCGCTTTAGTTTGAGTACCGAAGATACGAGCCAGCGCATACAACACCAAGCCTTTCAACACGACCAGAGACGACACCGCAATCAATATTGCGAATGGGCTTTCTGCCAGTAAACCTAAATTCACCGCCATACCAACCGAAATAAAGAACAAGCCAAGCAGTAACCCTTTGAATGGGTCAATCGCGATTTCAAGCTCGTGTCGATATTCACTTTCAGCCAGAAGTACGCCCGCCAAGAAAGTACCTAATGCCATCGACAAACCAATCTGCTGCATGATGACGGCAATACCAATCACCAATAACAGCGCTGCTACCGTGAACAACTCACGCACACCGCTCATGACTACATATCGGAACAGTGGTCTCAACAAGAAGTGACCACCGACAAGCAAGCCAATCACACCGCCTAGCATCCACAACATGTCAGCCCAACTGCCGCCCGTATTGCCAGCAAGCAAAGGCAGCATCGCCAACATAGGGATTACGGCAATATCTTGGAAAAGTAATACCGCAAAGCCAGACTGCCCCGCTTCTTTGCCACCAAGCTCTCGCTCTTCAATAACACGCAACGCAATAGCGGTCGAAGACAAAGCTAAACCCATGCCGATGACTAAGCTAGTTTGCCAAGTTAAACCAAACATACACGCGATGGCGGTAATAATCAGAGTGGTGATCAGCACTTGCGCGCCACCAAGTCCTAGAATGGGGGCTCGCATCTGCCACAGTTTTTTCGGATTAAGTTCGAGACCAATCAAGAAGAGCAGCAGTACCACCCCGAATTCGGAGAAGTGTAGAATCGCCTCTACATCACTGATTAAACCAAGCCCCCAAGGGCCAATCGCCACACCCGCTAATAAGTAACCGAGTACCGACCCTAATCCAGCGCGCTGTGCGATAGGAACCGCAACCACAGCAGCAGCTAAAAATATAACGCTACTTTGTAGAAAATCGTTAGTCAGAGCCATCATTCGCTCCTATATCTTGTAGCGGGTCTCGCAACCAATTTCGATACGCTTCTGCGTGTTGGTAACGCGTCATATCGGTGACATTTCGTGCCCAGTGTAAAACCAAAGGGGATATCCAGTGCATCTGACACAAAGCAGCAGTTAGCTCGAATGGTTGCAAAATCTCTTGTAATGGATATTTATTATAGCCTGCGGCACCAAACGCCTCTTCTTTACCACCGGTAGTAATCACACTGCGCCAGTGTTTACCTTTAAGCGCACTTTGCTCACCAAACGCAAAACCCTTGCCTAATACTCGGTCAAACCACTCTTTAAGTAGTGATGGGCAGGAATACATAAACAAAGGGTGTTGGAACACGATCACATCATATTCAAGCAGCAATGCATGCTCAGAAGGCACATCAATAAAGAAGTCAGGATAGATGGCGTAGAGATCGTGGACTTTGACATTCCCAAGCGACTCTATCTTTTTAACCATGATCTGGTTAGCGATAGAGGTTTGCGGCTCTGGGTGCGCATAGATGACCAGCACCTTTGGCACGGGGTTGTCTGTCGAGGGAGTATTACTCATTCCTTTGAAACATTCCTTTGAAGGCTAAACGGTGGCAAGGCCACAAGAATTTAAGCAAAAGTTACTAATATGTTATTGGCATCATAACGCAAATTGCATTGTGATCGACTTTTATCTGGTTTCAGCCTACTATGCAGGCGTCTGTTCACCTCTAATTTCTATGCTATTTCAATTATGATTACTTTCTCTGATATTCAATTGCTACGCGGCGGTAAGCCACTCCTCGACCAAGCATCTGCGACTTTTCACCCTGGCGACAAGATCGGTTTGGTTGGTAAGAATGGCTGTGGTAAATCTACGCTGTTCGCCCTAATTAAGGACGAACTGTCTATTGATGCAGGCTCATTCAGTAAACCAGCCCATTGGGAAATGGCTTGGGTTGCTCAAGAAACACCTGCATTAGAAAGAACAGCAATTGAATACGTGATTGATGGCGACCGTGAATACCGTGGCCTTGAAGATCAACTGGAGAAAGCCGAACAAGCCGACAACGGCACATTAGTCGCAGAGATCCATGGCAAGATTGAAACCATTGGTGGTTATAGCATCAAAGCACGCGCGGCTGAGTTGTTAGACGGCCTAGGCTTTCGCCAAGAACAAATGACATGGAACCTGACTCAATTTTCAGGGGGTTGGCGTATGCGTTTGAACCTAGCGCAAGCCCTACTGTGTCGCAGTGACCTACTGTTACTCGATGAGCCAACCAACCACTTGGATTTAGACGCTGTAATGTGGCTAGAGCGCTGGTTACAAAACTACCCAGGCACACTCGTTCTTATCTCACACGATAGGGACTTCTTGGATCCTATCGTCAACCGCATCGTGCATGTTGAAAATCAACTGCTCAATGAATACACCGGTAACTACTCGTCGTTCGAAACCCAACGAGCGCAAAAGCTAATTCTGCAACAAGCGATGTACCAAAAGCAGCAGAAACAAATGTCGCACATGCAGAGCTACATTGACCGTTTCCGTTACAAAGCTTCAAAAGCTCGCCAAGCGCAAAGCCGTATTAAAGCGCTAGAGAAAATGGAACAAGTACTGCCCGCTCAGTTTGATAACCCTTTCAGCTTTGAATTTAGAGAACCAGACGCACTACCAAACCCAATCATGATGATGGACGAGGTATCGGCGGGTTACGATGACAATCTGATTCTAGAGAAGATTCGCTTGAACCTAGTGCCGGGCAGCCGTATTGGTCTACTTGGTCGAAATGGTGCTGGTAAATCAACGCTGATTAAACTGCTTTCTGGCGAACTGAAACAGCAAGGTGGTGAGCTGAGCTATTCGCAAGGCGTTAAAATGGGTTACTTTGCACAGCACCAATTAGAGACGCTGCACCCTGAAGAGACACCACTTCAACACATGATGCAGATTGCGCCAAAACACACCGAGCAACAACTGCGTGACTACCTAGGTAGCTTTGGCTTCCAAGGTGAAAAAGCACTCGATAAAGTGGCCCCCTTCTCCGGTGGTGAAAAAGCGCGTTTGGTATTGGCTCTGCTGGTATGGCAAAAACCGAACCTATTACTACTCGATGAACCAACCAACCACTTGGATCTCGATATGCGTCAGGCACTAACGTTTGCATTACAGACGTTTGAAGGCGCGATGGTTATCGTATCGCACGACCGCTACCTACTTCGTGCCACTACTGATGATTTATACCTTGTACACGACCGTCAAGTTGCACCGTTTGATGGTGACCTTAGCGATTACTACAAGTGGCTAACCGAACAACAGAAAGTTGAGCGCAAAGAAGCACAAGCATTGGCACCAGCAAAAGATGGCGCCAACAGTGCAGCAGCAAAAAAAGATCAGAAACGTAAAGAAGCAGAGTTCCGGAAACTAACGGCACCAATTCGTAAAAAGCTGACTCAATTTGAAAAGCAGATGGATAAATTAACGTTAGCTCTTGAAGAAGCCGAGCAAGAATTATCCGATACTTCACTGTATGAAGCTGAAAATAAGGCTAAACTGAATAAAGTACTCGCTCTACAAGCGAGCAGTAAGTCACAGCTAGAAGAAGTTGAAATGGATTGGATGTCCACTCAAGAAGAGCTTGAGCAGATGGAACTGGATATGGATAGCTTATGAGCCCAGAGCACGCACCAATATCACTAACACTGGAACGACTATGGCAATTTAGCCTTCAGTATTACAGTGTGCGCGGTGTTAAGGATGCGTGCTTAGCTTTGCAAAACCAATTCCATGGCAACGTCAATCTACTGCTGCTTCTCAAATGGCTTGATGAGCAGCAACTCTCTTTCGCTGAGGAGGAGTGGCACAAGGTGCAACAATGCTTAAGTCGCTCTGAAACCTTGCTTCATAGTTATCGAGAGCTGCGTAAACACCTCAAAGCACACGTTGTTGATTCACTCTACCGTGAAGCCTTACAATTTGAGCTGCAGCTTGAAAAGCAACAACAGTCCGATCTCGTCGACTGCATTAAGTCTCTTCAACTTACAGCGAACCAACAATCACCGCTCGCTTTACAGTACTGTCGTTTATTAGGGGCGGAAAACCTCTACGACGCTTTTTCTGAACCAGCACCACAGCCCTAACGCATTTCCTTTTCCTTTTATTCAATCAAGCTCCAAGCTTAACTGCGCTCGCTCGTTACCATGATCGCATGCTGACTAAAAAACATTTGGGGGTGAGTCTTTAATACGCCCAACCTTGATATTATTCAACCAGTTACCCATCACCTGTTTTGGTCGATCATATCAGTGAAACCCTTGCGCTTATGCTAAGAATCAACCAAGCTCAAATAAAAACGTGGGCGTTTCGCTAAAAGCTCAACACTTTATCAAAGCCCATAAAAGAAGCATGGACTGTTTTTATGACAATATTTACCGCTGCCGCTGGCCTATCGAATCCACATTTACAAACCTTAGTGCCAAGATTTATTAGAAAGCAGGCGTTGTTTGCTCCTCAATGGCAGACCTTAGAAACTCCCGACGGCGATTTCCTAGACCTTGCATGGAGTGAATCGCCAGACGGTGACACGCCAAGCAATGATGATAAAAGTAACAAGCCAATATTCGTTCTATTCCACGGATTAGAAGGGAGCTTTGAGAGCCCTTACGCCAACGGGCTGATGAATGCATTTGCTAAAGATGGTTGGCTATCAGTGATGATGCACTTTAGAGGTTGCAGCGGAAAACCAAATCGCTTGGCTCGTGCATACCATTCAGGTGAAGTCGAAGATGCGCGCTTTTTCCTAAGGCATCTGCACGCGCAGTTCCCCAGCAACCCCAAAGTTGCAGTTGGTATCTCTTTGGGTGGTAACATGCTGGCGAATTATTTGGCTGAGTATGCCGACGACCCATTGCTGTCGGCGGCGACCATAGTATCAGCTCCATTTGACTTGGCTTGTTGTTCTAGTCGCATTGAGCAGGGCTTCTCCAAGCTCTATAAGAAGTATCTACTCAACTCTCTAAAATCAAACGCCTTGAAAAAAGTTAACCTGCTACAGGAAAAGCTGGGGGTCACAGCGGAAACCATTAAGAAGATCACCAAACTGTATGAGTTTGATGAACAAATCACGGCGCCTCTGCATGGGTTCAAAAATGCCCAAGATTATTATGCACAATGCTCCGCACTGCCTAAACTCAAGAAGATCAAACTACCAACTCAGATCATTCATGCCAAGGACGATCCTTTCATGACCGATGATGTGATTCCAAAGTTCGTTCTGCCTGATAACATCGATTATCGACTGTTTCAAAAAGGCGGTCATGTGGGGTTCATTACCGGCAGCACACTCAAGCCAAGATTTTGGTTAGAAGAAGCATTACCCGCCTACTATGAAAGTCTACAAGATTCGGCATAATGCATAATGACGAGTCTTAGTAAATAGCAGTAAAAATATTACTAAGCTCACTCATTTCTACAACAATAAACCTATCCATGAACATAAAAGAGAGAAGTATTTATGATCATCCCGTGGCAAGACATTGCGCCAGAGACACTGCAAAACCTCATCAAAGAATTCGTACTGCGTGAAGGTACAGACTATGGTGACGTAGAAGTTTCACTGCAAAACAAAATTGACCAAGTGAAACATCAATTAGCCTCAGGAGAAGTGAGTATCGTGTTTTCTGAACTGCATGAAACCGTTGATATTCAAGTCACAAAACGCTTCTAAGCTGCGCTCATAAAGGAGCCGTGTTATAGTGGTAAACGATTGCTAACAAGTAAGTTACTCAAAAGACAAGGGTTGTCATGTCCGCTAAACATCCAATTATTGCGGTGACGGGTTCATCTGGAGCCGGCACCACCACTACATCAGAAGCCTTCCGAAAAATGTTCAATATGATGGACGTGAAGGCGGCTTGGGTTGAAGGGGATAGTTTCCATCGCTTCACTCGACCAGAGATGGATGTCGAGATCCGTAAGGCGCGCGAGCAAGGTAAACACATCAGCTACTTTGGTCCACAAGCTAACGATTTTGGTGCATTAGAAGATTTCTTCCGTCAATACGGCAATGAAGGCACGGGAAAAGTCCGTAGCTATCTGCATACCTTCGATGAAGCCGTGCCTTACAATCAAATGCCCGGCACCTTTACGCCATGGCAAGAGATCCCTGAAAACTCGGATGTGATGTTCTACGAAGGTCTTCACGGTGGCGTAGTCGATGGTGACATCAATGTTTCTCAACACGTCGATCTGCTTATCGGCATGGTACCTATCGTAAACTTGGAGTGGATCCAGAAATTCGTTCGTGACACACGCGATCGTGGTCACTCTCGCGAAGCGGTGATGGATTCTATTGTTCGCTCAATGGATGATTACCTTAACTACATTACCCCGCAGTTTTCGCGTACTCATATCAACTTTCAGCGTGTCCCTACCGTAGATACATCAAATCCACTGAATGCAAAAGGGATCCCAAGTTTAGACGAAAGCTTCGTGGTTATACGTTTGCGCGGCATCAAAAACGTCGATTTCCCTTACCTGTTGGCTATGATTGATGGCTCATTTATGTCACGTCATAACACGCTTGTGGTGCCAGGAGGCAAGATGAGTTTTGCTATGGAGCTCATTGTAAGGCCGATCCTGCAACAACTTATAGAAACCGGGAAAATAGGCTAACAAAACAACATTCTGGTTGATTACTTTTCATACCGTGATCATGTGCACAATTTTGCGTAAAAAATCGTAGCTTGGTCACGATTAAAATCAAGAAATAGTACCTGAAAAAGGATACTATTCTTAAACGAAACACAAGATAGCTTGCAGCACTCAACGAGTGCTCTTATCCTAGCTAGGTCAATTCAGGCTTAGCTAAAATATGGAAAGCGGCAAGCATACCCTGCAGAGGAAGTAAGATATTATGGTTCTAGGTAAACCCCAAACCGATCCAACATTAGAGTGGTTCCTTTCACACTGTCATATTCATAAGTACCCTTCAAAAAGTACTTTGATTCATGCTGGTGAAAAGGCAGAAACCTTGTACTACATCGTTAAAGGTTCTGTGGCAGTTCTTATCAAAGACGAAGAAGGTAAGGAAATGATTCTTTCTTACCTAAACCAAGGCGACTTCATCGGTGAGCTTGGCTTGTTCGAAGAAGACCAAGAGCGTACTGCATGGGTTCGTGCAAAATCTCCTTGTGAAGTGGCTGAGATTTCTTTCAAGAAATTCCGTCAACTTATCCAAGTGAACCCAGATATTCTAATGCGTCTTTCAGCGCAAATGGCAAACCGTCTACAAGTAACTAGCCAAAAGGTTGGTGACTTAGCGTTCCTTGACGTAACAGGTCGTATCGCTCAAACGCTACTAAACCTAGCAAAACAGCCAGATGCAATGACTCACCCTGACGGCATGCAAATCAAGATCACTCGTCAAGAGATTGGCCAGATTGTTGGTTGTTCTCGTGAGACCGTAGGTCGTATCTTGAAGATGCTAGAAGAGCAGAACCTAATTTCTGCACACGGTAAGACCATCGTGGTATACGGCACTCGTTAATCTCGATTAACTGAGCCAAAAATTTGAAAGCCACCAAATGCGAATTTGGTGGCTTTTTTGTTTTCTAAATATCTAGAGAACAGATGCGGGAAGCAAAGTTATAAATCGGACTTCACTATTCTAAAGTATCTCGAAGCGAAGCGTACCCGCACCTCTAGGGCAAAGCCCATGCTCGTATTTTTCTTTAACCGTTGGTGCTTTCAAAGATCTTGTCAGCTGATGCCGCGACAAATCCGGTATAAAGCTCACCATTAGCCATCGCATAACGCTTAGCGAACTCATAGAAGCCGCCAGGAATCATCTCATTGCGTTCAACAAATGAAACTGGGACTTTGTCTGCCATTGTTGATGATTGCTCTAATAAGACCACTGGAGAGCCTTTCACCTCACCGCCAGATACATTGATAGTGAATCCCGACTCATTCAGATAGTCATTCACGGCCTGCACTTCATCGAACTTATTTAACTGGTTCACACTCACCGTAAAGTGGTTTGCACCGTAACCATGAGCGGCTAGCCAAGAAGCGTACTCACTCTCTTTTGCTAGCACTTGGAAATCTGCGAAGCTCAAATCCCAAAGACGACCACCAAACAAGAATTCATGACCTTGCAGTTTGCTAGCATCCACTTGCTCAACCAACTTAGCAACGATCTGTTGCAGGTCACTTGAACACTCTTCGACCTTCAACTCACTAATGAACACTTTTGGTTGGTTTGGATCTGGGTGCTCGTAGTGCTTAGCCACTAGCTTCTTGCTCTCAAATAAGTAATCGCCACACGCCTTGTAACCTAACTCAAGGAAAGGTTTAGCCAATGTTTCAATACCTAGCGGTGCAACATTGAAAGTACGCAGTGCAATGTGATCATTAATCAGAGCTTCATCTTCTTTCAGCAAATGGTGTACTTTCTCAGCCGATGGGCAAAGCCTGTGAATGTAATCATTCCATAGTGATTTAAAGAGTAGATCGGGCGTCATGGTGACTCCTTGTCAGAGGTTCTAGCAAGCTAGTAATTTGGATTAGAAAGGGAGAGGCTGGACATAGAGTCAGCAGCCATCAGCCTGTGACATACTTGTTCTATTATTATCTACCGCCCAATCTAGGTGTCGGACGTGGGTGAAAATAGGAAGCGATAACACCGCTTCCTTATTACACAATCAATCAATGAATCTGTTACTCATGAACCTAGAGCTCATAAGCTTATGATTCATCAAGTTAAAGCTTAAGAACCAAAACTACAGCTCAATACCTGGGCTAAACGTAGTTGGCAGTTGAGTTTCACCACCTTCCATTGACGCCATTGGGTAAGCACAGTAGTCAGCCGCATAGTAAGCACTTGGGCGTAGGTTGCCTGAAGCACCCGGGCCACCAAATGGTGCATCACCACTTGCACCTGTTAGCTGGCGATTACGGTTAACAATACCCGCACGGATATGGTCAACGAAGTATTCCCATTCGGAATCGTCGGTTGAAACTAGGCCTGCAGACAAACCAAAGCGCGTGTCATTAGCCAGTTCAACGGCTTGCTCTAGCGATTGGTAGCGAACCACTTGCAGTAATGGGCCGAAGTACTCTTCATCTGGCAACTCAGCAATGTTGGTTGCATCGATAATACCCGGAGAAACAAACGCCGCTTCGCCCGCTTTTGCTTCGACTAGGCTTACACCACCTAACGATTGCAGATTAGCTTGCGCGTCCAAAATGAACTTAGCTGCCGCTTCAGAGATTTGTGGGCCCATGAAGGGTGCTGGTTCTGCGAACGGCTGATCAACACGAATCTTCAAGGTAGCCGCAACGAGCTTATCGAGCAGTTGTTCACCCTTCTCGCCAACAGGAACATACAAACGACGCGCACATGTACAACGTTGACCCGCACTGATGAAAGCCGATTGGATAATGGTATAAACCGTCGCGTCAGCATCACCAAATTGGTCACTGATCACCATCGGGTTGTTGCCACCCATCTCTAGCGCCAGCATCTTGCCCGGTTGACCCGCGAATTGACGGTGAAGGATATGACCGGTATTAGCACTACCCGTGAATAGCACGCCATCAAGACCTTTAGCATCAGCCAGTGCGATACCTGTCTCTTTAGCGCCTTGCACTAGGTTGATCACGCCAGCAGGAAGGCCTGCTTCTTGCCATAGCTTCATCGCAAACTCACCTGTCCAAGGTGTCTGCTCTGACGGCTTAAATACCACGGTATTACCCGATAGCAGTGCTGGAACAATATGACCATTAGGTAGGTGACCTGGGAAGTTGTAAGGGCCAAATACCGCCATAACGCCTAATGGACGATGACGCAGTACGATTTGGTTACCTGCCGCTTCACGCGAAGCTTCACCAGTACGTTCGTGGTACGCACGAATAGAGATAGCGATTTTACCCGCCATTGCGCCCGCTTCAGTGCGAGTTTCCCAAATCGGCTTACCCGTCTCTTTTGCAATAATCTGTGCAATCTCTTCGCTGTTCTCTTTTACCTTCTCAGCAAAGTTCAACACGATCGCTTCACGCTCTGCAAAGCTCAGTTTCTTCCAAACTAAGAACGCATCACGAGCCGCTGCTACTGCAGATTCAACCTGCGCTGGTGTTGCACTATCGCCTTGCCACACGACTTCATTGTTGTATGGGCTTACTGATGTCATGGCGTCGCCTTGACCTGCCACCCACTGTCCTGCTATCCACTGAGTCATACTTCTATCCTTAAAATCTTCGACAGATAATCGCCGCTCTTATTGAGCCAACATACGAACGAATTCGCCTTCTTTTACTTCAAGAGCGCTTGCTACTTCAGATGATAAAATCACTGTGTCGCTTGCTTGGTCATACGCGCCTTTCGCGGCTACTGCGCGGAAGTTCTCAAATGAGGTATTACCAATTAGGAAGTCTTTAGAGCTGGAGTGCTCTGCAATTTGAACCTGAGCTCGAATCGCATGACGCACTGATTCAATGTTTCTTAAATCACACTCAACCGTTGGGCCTGCATCAAAGATGTCGACATAACCACGGTTAGTGAAACCTTCACGTTCCAACAACTTAAGTGCTGGGCGTGTATTATCATGTACCTCTCCAATCACCGCCTGAGCCTCTTTGCTCAGTAGGTTCACGTAGATAGGCAGCTTCGGCATTAGGTCAGCAATGAAGCCTTTCTTACCGATACCAGTGAGGTAATCAGCAAGCGTGAAATCAATTGAGAAGAAGTGCTCTTGCAGCCATTGCCAGAAAGGTGAGTTACCTTCCGCATCCGATACACCACGCATCTCAGCAAAAATCGTTTTCGAGAAACGCTCTGGGTGCTCTGACATGATCAGGAAGCGACACTTCGACATCAAACGACCATTCAATCCACCACGGAAAGCTGGACGCAAGAACAGTGTGCAGATCTCACTGCATCCGGTGTAGTTATTGCCGAAAGTCAGCAGCTTAACGACGTTATTCACGCCAAGCTTTTGCGATGAGTGAACCACTTTGCTGATGTGGTAAGAGTAAAACGGAACATCCCAGCCAATTGAGGCTTCGATGCCTGTCGTGCCTGCAACTTCTCCTGTTTCAGTGTCGAAGCCAACCATTAGGTAGCCTTCATCACCGGGTTCAGTCACGTCTTGTTTAGCAAAGCTGTATTCAGAGTGAGTAATTCGGTTAGTTAACAGTTCTTCGTTAACCGGAAGAGATGTGAATCCGTGACCAGATTCAACCGCGCAGGTATGCAGCGCATCGTAATCAGATAATTTTATTGGGCGAACAACTAGCATCAATATTCCCTCCAGATGCAAAACAGGCCCAAAACCAGAAGCTTGGGCCTTTAGCAGTACGTCATGGGATCGCTCTAATGGCGATCATTCCTATGACGCCGCTCAGGCTAAACTAGCGTAGCGATTGCTTTGTCTAGTTTTGATAAACCTTCTTCAATTTCTTGTGTTGTGATAACCAGTGATGGAGTAAAACGAACTACGTTTGCACCCGCAACCAGTACCATCAAGCCTTGTTCGCCTGCTGCTACTAGTACATCACGAGCACGACCTTGCCATGCTTCATTAAGCGCAGCGCCTAGCAATAGGCCTTTACCGCGAACTTCACTGAATATTTGGTATTTGTCGTTAATCTTAGCTAAACCATCACGGAATAGTGCTTCGCGTTCTTTCACGCCAGCCAACGTTTCAGGTTGGCTTACTACGTCAACAACGGCTTCAGCAACAGCACACGCCAGTGGGTTACCACCGTAAGTAGAACCGTGCGTACCCACTTTTAGGTGTGTCGCAAGTTCAGACGTTGTTAGCATTGCGCCAATTGGGAAACCACCACCTAGTGATTTCGCTGTGCTTAGGATATCAGGTGTCACACCTAGGCCTTGGTAAGCGTAAAAGTTACCTGTACGGCCATTACCTGTTTGCACTTCATCAAAGATAAGCAGCGCATTGTGTTTGTCACACAGTTCACGAACCGTGTTCACGAACTCAGATGTTGGAGAGATGATACCGCCCTCGCCTTGCAGAGGTTCCATCATGATTGCACAAGTACGATCAGAGATGTGCGCTTCTAGCGCTGCAATATCGTTGTAAGGCAGGTGAGTTACATCGCCCGGTTTAGGACCGAAGCCATCAGAGTAAGCCTCTTGACCACCCACCGTTACGGTAAAGAAAGTACGACCGTGGAAACCTTGTTTGAATGCAATAATTTCAGATTTCTCAGGACCGTGAACATCCGCTGCCCAACGACGAGCTAGCTTCAATGCTGCTTCATTCGCTTCTGCGCCAGAGTTGGCAAAGAATACTTTTTCTGCAAAACATACGTCGGTTAGCTTTTTCGCTAGACGCAGCGCAGGTTCGTTGGTCATCACGTTACTTAGGTGCCAAATCTTGTTTGCTTGCTCAGTAACTGCGTTAACCATTGCCGGGTGACAGTGACCCAAACAGCTCACAGCGATACCACCAGCAAAGTCGATATACTCTCGGCCTTGTTGGTCCCAAACGCGTGCGCCTTCCCCTTTTACTGGGATCATTTCCATTGGGTTATAACAAGGCACCATCACCTCATTAAACAGACTACGTTCTACTTTATTTTCCACTGTCATCGTACATTCCTTCTCGATACCGCAAGCTTCGCAAATAAGCGTAATGGTTCATAAGTGAGACAAAGATATTTTGTCTCGCCATAATCCCGCTGCAGCATTATATTTACATTTAATTAACCTTTTCAATAGTAGATTATTCTTTAGCCATCCCTCACAACCAGCTAAACGTCACTACCTATGACTATTTATGCATCAATTAATCTGTTTTATGAAGCTTTTTTTACCTAAACGTATGACTAGTAATAGCAAAGCCTTACTGGCACAGCGGTATATAGGGTTCGAGAGGAAATAACGCGAATAATTTTGCATAGGCTAAAAACTTAGCGAAGCGAGAGAGAAATGTTATAAAAAGTGATCGGCGTCAGAGGAGTAAGAGACTCGTAGAGCCCGAATTTAAACGCTTAACAAATTGGCTGACAGGTTTAACTGGCTTATTTAGGCGGAGAAAGGGGCAAATTTAAACACTCAACGCGCTAAGAAGTTAGCGAGAAGTTGGTGTCCCTGCTCTGTTTTAATCGACTCAGGGTGAAATTGTACGGCATCAATCGGCAAGGTTTTGTGTTGATAACCCATGATCTCATCCATGCTGCCATCTTCAAATTCCGTCCAAGAGGTCAATTCAAAGCAGTCAGGCAGCGTGCCATTTTTCACCACTAGAGAATGGTAACGTGTCACGGTTAGAGGGTTATTCAACCCCTGAAAAACACTCTTGCCATTGTGGCGGATGGGAGAGGTTTTACCGTGCATCACTTGTCTGGCTCGCACGACTTCACCACCAAAGACTTGAGCAATGGCTTGATGACCAAGGCACACACCTAAGATAGGCAACTTACCCACGAAGTGTTCAATGACTTGCAGAGAGATTCCCGCATCATCGGGCGTACACGGGCCCGGCGAGATAACAAGATGGCTAGGATTCAGCGCTTCGATACCTGCGATATCAATCTCATCGTTGCGAACAACTTTCACAGTGACCCCTAACTCACAGAAATACTGATACAAGTTATAGGTAAAAGAGTCGTAGTTATCGATGATAAGTAACATGGGTCGAAATCGTTTGCTAAATACTAAATGATTGGGAGATATAGGGGCGGTATTGTGCAATACCCATGGCGAAAGGCAAGTGGAAACTGCATTTCGCCAATAATTAAGGCCAACCTAAGTTGACCTTAATTGTTTACAGATAACTTTCAGTTACCTGTATCAACTGGCTTGCGCAGTTAACGATGTCACTACTTGCGACGACGCCACATTGCTAAGCCAAACAATGACATCAATGCACCTAAGCCGAATGAACCACCGACTTTAAGCTCAAGAACTGCCGGATCATGATCCGATGAACGGAAGTGATCTTGGTACTTCGGCAGATCACCTTTGAACTCTTCGTTGTAATCAAGCAACTTCGATTCACCGCCGTTGATGTGCCAGTCAGTCGCATCCACCACCATGTCTTTCAGGCTGTCGCTGATCAACAGGTGATCCAAAGCGCCAACCTCATCATTGTATGAGTAGCTCCAGCTGTCTGGGTGCTTTTGAGCCACAGCATTAATGTAGCCGTAGTTCTTAGTAATCACCGCACCGTTATCGCCAAACTGCTCGACACCGTCAATGTAGGTGTTACGCGCCGCTTTGATTTGCTTACCGTATTTCTCTTCAGAGTAATCCGTCAGTACCAGCATTGGGTCTTCCATGCCGTACGAGTTCATATCACCCAGAATCACTTTATGGCCTTTGATGCCATCTAGCGCTTCACCCAGTGCAACCGCAGCAGCCACACGGAAGTTCTCACATGAGCCTTGCTTATCGGCGTCAACACCACCTTGGCCGCCCTGTTCGACAGGGGCTGCATCTTCCCAACACTTAGAACCTTTCGATTTAAAGTGATTAATCGCAACGGTCAGTTTCTCTTTGGTGCCTTTCACTTTAAAAGTTGGCGCCAATGAGTCACGTTGATAGTTCTTACCGTCTTCAATCACCTTGCCTGAATCGTCTAACACTTCTGGTGCTTGTTGGCTTGGCATCGCGATAACACGGCTGTCTTTAAGCTTCACTACCTTCTTGCGGTAGATAACACCCGTTGTGATAACGTCAGTACCAATCGAGTCCATCTCGTCGGTTACGCCATCTTCGTTCGAGTCGACAGCCACAAAGGTATAACGGTCTTTCTTACGCTCAATGCG
The DNA here is from genome assembly GCF_041473955.1 of Vibrio sp. 10N.222.54.E6. Lineage (NCBI taxonomy): Bacteria > Pseudomonadati > Pseudomonadota > Gammaproteobacteria > Vibrionales > Vibrionaceae > Vibrio > Vibrio sp. 10N.222.54.E6. The sequence continues at coordinate 26,632 of NZ_JBFRTD010000009.1, forward strand.
ATCATTCAGTTGGTTTACAAGTTGCTGAATAGCAGAGCCTTCACCAAAGCCGTTGTTCTCAATTTCCATCAAACCAATGATGTCTGCATCTAAGCGAAGAATCGCGTTCACAATCTTCTCTTGCTGCATCTCAAACTCAGTGATGGTGTTCGCGCCACGGTTGTTGCCGTGCTGATTCGCGTCGCCACCAAATGGAGAGTTAAAGTAGTTCAATACGTTGAAGGTCGCGATACGTAAATCACCTTCATCCATATCTGGTTTGTCGGTACGCGGATCGTTACGTAAGAAGTTTTCAGCCGAGATCTGGTTGGTCGTAATTAAACGATACTCACCGTAGCTGTAGGTCAGCACGCCTTCTAGGCCAACAATGGTGTCATCAATGCGGATGTAATCTTCTGTTGAACCGTCTTGGTCGATATCAGTGCGGCCAAAATCTGGATAAAAAGGGACTTGTCCATCAGCCGCTTTTTGATCGGTTTCAACGAAAAGACGACGGTCTGCGTTGTCTTCAGTTTGCTGCTTCGCTTCGTCAGAACCCGCGGCGAAAAGCTGATTTGGCTGCATGTTAATACGCTCATGCGCCAGTACCATGTTGTTACGACGACCTGCGTAGTCATAACCAAAGGTACGCGTCACACGCATATCAAGTGCTTCGGTTGTTTTCACCAACATGCCTTCGTAGCGTTCAAGCGTTGCAGCGAAGTTCTCGTCACTGTCTAACACTTCAATCGCTGTCGCTTGTGGTGCTTGTTGTTCGCCCTGCTTTAGCCATTGGTTGTTTTCAACTTTAAGCTGAGTGTGGCTGTAGTATTCTTGAACCTTACCTTTCACACACACCACATCGCCCGCAGTTAAATCTGAGCTTGACTGGTTAGTGTGAATAAATAGACCTTCAGAGGTACTTGAATTGAAGTCATCCTCAAGTGCTTGCAGATAGAAGCCTTTGGTTAGGCCAGTAGTGACTGCACTTACCACACCTTTGACGAAGTATTCATCGTCAGTGATGTATGGATAGCCATCGATGAATGGCGATGTAGCGCCCTCACCTTGGATTTCTTGAATGGTGGTGAATACTGGGTCAGAGCCATCTTGTGTACAAGTAAACGCTTCTGGCAGTTCAACACTGTCTAGTGAACCTAGGCCTTCAATACTGTCTTTTGGTAGCGATACCCATTGTGAAGCATCAAACGTCGCAGAAGGTGTTTGTGTCGCACGAACCAAAGTAACATCTTTGCCCCAGTCCACATCGCCCATCAAACCAACAACATCATGTACCGAACCATCTGAATTCAAAATAGCCAGCGGGTCGTCACCGTTATGATTGGCGATAGAGGCATTAATGATGTCAGCTTGAGCTTTAATCTCATCACTCGCACTAGAATGTGCGACCACGAGTACTTCACCGGGCGCTAAAACGTGGCCATCTAAAGGTAAAGTGGCGCCCCATGATCCATTGCCATTGGCAGACTTCGCCAGTGAGTAACCATCTAAGTTAATGCTGCTATCGCCGTTATTGGCGATCTCAACCGCTTTGTTGTAGCTGCCGCCTTCCACATATTGTGAAATAAACAAATCAGCGTGTGCGCTTGTGGTTAACAAGCTACCAATTGCCACTGCTAGCAATGAAGGTTTGTGTAAAAGAGCCATCCGTTTCACCTGAGTTCATTGATTTATAGTCACTGCCATCTATGGACAGTCATGTATTTTGTGGTAACTATCAGGTTTATTTATGAAAGGAATAAGTCAGTTGGCAAGAAAATGAGGAACTTATCACTTTGGAATCATCAATTGTTTGGCACGTTATATATTTCCAACATATATAGAAACGAGAGTGACTTTATAAAGCTTGAGGATACCAAATAAGATCACCTGCACAGCATTAGCATGATGAATGTGTTAGCTAGATAATGCTTAAATTATCAATTCAAACAAGAGATTTACTGGGAAGGTAAATGGAGCGGGCAATAAAAAGCCCAAAGTAAACAAAGTCACTTTGGGCTTGAATTTCTAAACGAGTCGTTTTAGTAAACCCTATGGGCGAGTAACAAAACCTACCGCTTCGTATGCTTTTTTCAGTGTTACTGCAGCACGCTCAGAGGCTTTTTCGGCACCCGCTTTCATTACTGCGTCCATGTAAGCACGGTCAGCACGGATACGGTGGTATTCAGATTGAATCGGCTCAAGCATCTCAGCCAATGCTGCGCCTACATCTTTCTTAAATGGACCGTACATTTCAACGCCTTGGTACTGCGCTTCGATCTCTTCAAACGTTTTACCCGTCGCCGCAGAGTAAAGACCCATTAGGTTAGAGATACCTGCTTTGTTTTCCCAATCGTGAGCAATACGTGGTGGCGTTTCTGCATCGGTTTGCGCTTTGTTGATCTTCTTGATGATCGACTTAGGCTCTTCTAGCAGAGTAATCACGTTCTTACGGTTGTCATCCGACTTAGACATCTTCTTCGTCGCATCTTGCAGGCTCATTACACGTGCATTCACTGTTGGAATGTAAGGTTCTGGTACTTGGAAGATTGGCGTTTCAGGACCGTAAATGTTGTTAAAGCGAGTTGCGATATCACGCGCTAGCTCTAAGTGTTGTTTCTGGTCGCTACCTACTGGCACTTGGTGAGCACCGTAAAGCAGGATGTCTGCAGCCATCAACACTGGGTAGTCGTATAGGCCTACGTTTACGTCGTTTGAGTGACGTGCAGACTTATCTTTAAACTGAGTCATACGGCTCAGTTCACCCATTTGCGTGTAACAGTTAAGAAGCCAACCAAGTTGAGCATGCTCTGGTACGTGTGACTGAACAAATAGCGTGCTCTTCTTTGGATCAACACCGACAGCAAGACAGATTGCTAATGCGTCTAGAGTCGCTTCGTGCAGTGCTTTCGGATCTTGGCGAACCGTAATTGCATGAAGGTCTACAACACAGTATTGGCAATCGTAATCATCTTGCATCTGTTGCCATTGACGTAGAGCACCCAAGTAGTTACCGATACTTAGTTCACCAGATGGTTGAACACCACTCAATACGATGGGCTTGCTCATGGTTTTAATTCCTTTGCTTGTTAGCTAAGCTCGTTAACTTAGTTTCTTAACCTAGTATCTGAAAAACTTAGCTTCTTAACTTTAAAATAGAAAGCCGTACAGCTCTTCTGCACGGCTCATCCAGTGTACTCATTGATAAGTATTTTGCTAGTAGGTTAGCTAACTTTTATCCGCTTTATGCTGAAACTAGAACGACATCTAGTAATTGCGCAATATTGTCTGCGACATAGTCAGGGTTTGATACTGAAATCGACTCACCGTGGTTGTAGCCGTATGTCAGACCAAACGAGTGACAGCCAGCATTCTTAGCCGCTTTGATGTCATTGCTTGAATCGCCAACCATCAGCATCTCTTCAGCTTTTACATTGTGCTTTTCTAGCAACCAGTTCAACGCCACTGGATTCGGCTTTTTCTCTGGGAAAGAGTCGCCACCCAACACATCAACAAAGTACTTATCAATATCGTGTTGCGCCAGAACGGCTGGTACAAATTTCGATGGCTTGTTTGTTACAAGCGCCATGGTGAAGCCCGCTTTATCCAACTCAGCTAACGTTTCTTTTACTGATGGGTAAAGGTGGCTCAGCTTATGGCCACTCTGCTCGTAAAAATCATCAAACAAGATACGCGCTTTCTTTAGCAGTTCAGGCTCTAGGTTTGGATCAACCGTCAAGTTGCGGCTCAGTGAGCGCCCGATAAGAACGTCAGCACCATTACCCACGTAGTCGCGAACTTGCTCTTCGCTTACAGAAGAAAAACCCAGTTCCTGACAAGCCTGATCAGCGGCAACAGCCAAATCAGGCACGCTATCTAACAAGGTTCCATCCAAATCAAAGGCAATCAGTTTTATTGAGCTTAATGACATCTTACTTTCCTATTTATTATGTTCGTCTTATGAGTTGAGCTCCAAGACGTAAAAAAGGGGCCAATGAGCCCCTTAATATTCAATCTATCTGTAGTTTTACGATTATGCGTTTACTTTTGCAAGCTCTGAACGCATCTCATCAATCACTTCTTTGTAATCTGGTTGATTGAAGATAGCGGAACCCGCAACGAACATATCTGCACCCGCTTCTGCAATTTCACGGATGTTATCAACCTTCACGCCGCCATCAATCTCAAGGCGGATATCACGGCCAGATTCGTCAATAAGTTTACGAACAGCGCGCAGCTTATCAAGAGTATGAGGAATGAAAGATTGACCGCCAAAGCCAGGGTTCACTGACATCAGTAGAATCATGTCGACTTTGTCTAGGATGTAATCAAGGCAAGAAAGTGGCGTTGCTGGGTTAAGTACGACACCCGCTTTACAGCCGTGTTCTTTGATTAACTGTAGAGTGCGATCAACGTGCTCAGACGCTTCAACGTGGAAGGTAATCATTGATGCGCCAGCTTTGGCAAACTCAGGTACGATGCTGTCTACTGGCTTAACCATTAGATGAACATCGATAGGAGCTGTGATGCCGTAGTCGCGCAATGCTTTACAGATCGGTGCACCAAAAGTCAGGTTAGGTACGTAGTGGTTATCCATCACATCGAAGTGCACAACGTCGGCACCGGCTGCGAGTACTTTTTCGACGTCTTCACCAAGACGAGCAAAATCTGCAGACAAAATCGATGGAGCGATTAGAAAATCTTTCATACCAAACCTCTTAAGAGTGAGTAAATTGCGAATATCACCGCCTTGTGACCTCTCATACACAAGTACAAGACTCAATCCCAAGACTATTTGGTGTGCAATTCTACCTAAGCACCTAAGCAGATCCTAGCAGTTCGAAAGATTAGTTTAAGAAAGTACCCGTGGGTCACTCAATTTAATGAGTTCGAGGATTATGCTGACGACGGCAATTCTGTTGAAGCGTGTTGCTGGTTTTTCTCTTTATGGAAAAGCGCCAGTAACTCATCAACTTTATTGCGCCCTGCGCCATTCCGGCTAATGGTGCGTTTCACCTTGACCACGTTCAGTTCCGCACCATGGTATAAACGGCGCGTTAAGGTGGTGTCATGGTTTGAAATCAAGACAGGAATATCGCGTTCCATCGCCGCTTTTTCAGCGACATCCGCCAGTGCAGCTTGGTCATCTAAGCTAAAACCATTACCTGCGTAAGAGGTAAAGTTAGCCGTGTTCGACAGCGGTGCGTATGGAGGATCACAGTAAACCACGCAACCTTTGCGCGCGCGGCTAAAGGTTTCATGGTATCCCTCACAGACGAAGGTGGCTTTTTTCGCTTTCTCAGCAAAAAACTCTAGCTCGGCTTCAGGGAAATAAGGTTTTTTATAAGAACCAAACGGAACGTTAAAACCGCCCTTCTTGTTGTAACGACACAAGCCATTGAAGCCAAATCGGTTCATGTACAAGAAAGCTAACGAGCGATACATAACGTTATCTGTACCATTGAACTCAGCGCGAACATCTAAGAACACTTCTCTACGGTTATTCTCCGGACAGAACCAACGCTTCGCTTCAGTGATATAGGTTTCAGGATCGGTTTTAAGTAGATTGTATAGGTTGATAAGATCAGGATTAATATCTGCAAGTAGGTACTGTTCAAAATCAGTATTCAGAAATACTGATCCGGCACCGACAAACGGTTCTACCAATTTACGAGCAGGTGGCAGGTGACGTTGGATGTCTTCAACTAGGCCATATTTACCACCAGCCCATTTTAGAAAGGCACGCTGCTTTTTCATTTACTGCTCTATCTATCAACTCAAAAATAAGGCTGCGGAATGTAACATATTTTGAGGCTAAGCTCAGGGTTATTTCGCACGTTCTATCTCTCGATGCACTTGATTCATCGATTTTGCCCAAGGTTCCAACTGTTGAAGTGGTTTTGATAACGCACTTGCCGCATCTCGCGCCACTTGAATCGTTGGGTAATCTTGATAAGTGATAATAAACCACTTGGTGTCGTTACGAAGTGTTGGGTAAATACGAACCTTGTTCTCAAGCTCATACTCTTCAATGAAAGATTGTACATCTTCCAATGATGTCATCGCACTCAACTGCAGGGTATAAGCGCGCGGCGAGATAGCTTGTAGCTCTTCGCGTGCAAATGAAAATGTGATTTTTTTTATCGGAGGTGCTGATTGTGTTAGCTCTGAACCTTCATTCGTTGCCGGCAATGACTCACGTTCCACAACATCAGGCTGCGGGATAACGACTGCATCTGTCTTTTCTTCAACTACAGCTTCAATTGCACTGGTATCAACACTCTCAGGTTTATCATCAAGCAAAGCATCGACCACATCAGAGGTGATCACCACACGTTGCTGGTCTTGTTCTACCTGACCAACACTGGCTGTCTCTTCAACCACGACCGGCGGCAGAGAAGAGCTGTCATCGTCAGCACCTTGATAACTCATATCAACTTCGGCTTCAGAATCGACAGTTCCGTCGATTGTGGCTTGCTCAGTTACATTTTCCACTTCCAACGTTGGAATAACTGTCTGCTCAATAGGGGCGATAATAGATTGCGCTTTATCGTCAGGCGTTGGTTGATTAAACATCCACCAGTAACCGCCGCCGATAACAAGCAACAACAACGCCACCACAATCGCAATATTGATAGGTGAACCAATGATTGAGCGAATAATAATCCTTTTTTCCACTTTCAATTCTCCTAAGGCTATTAGCTCACCGGGCAAAGGTTGCGCTTTTTTAAATGCATTTCGCACCCGAGATTCTGACTCATCATCGACATATCGAATCACCAGTGACTCAAAGAAATGTTCAGCTTCTGGTTGCGAAAGATCATCGATCTCAAGGGCGATAGGTTTGTGCGGCTGACCGTAACTAAGTCGTGTTAATAGCGTGTCTAGGTGACCAGTTTGCGAGAACAGAACGATATTAATCGTCCATTGAGGGTTTGATTGAGATTCAAGTACCAACATCCATAATTCTGATACCAGTAGCTCAGACAGTCGGTGGGCGTCATCAATGACAATAAGCACATTACACGTATCTCCATCCAGCAACCTAGCAAGGCTATCAGATAAAGAATCATGTTGATTAAAGAGTGGGTCAGAAACAATCTGACTAAGAATAAGTGCGCGGCGCTGTTGATCGTCTTGGCTTGGGTGACAAAGCAGTAAACACTGATTTTTTTCTGTCGACCATGCTTCAAGATAACGCTGAGCTAACCAAGATCGGCCAGAACCCGTTTTACCAGCAACATTTACAAAGTTTGAACCAAAGTTAGTTAAAAGCTGTAAACGCTCTAGCAACTCAACTTGAGACTCTAACTCCAATACTCTTAAATCATGAGCCAAACTCATTGGGGATCCCTACTGATAAGTTCGATCTGTAAAGCGCTTGAGTTGCCTAGAGTTTAGCTAGGCAACCTCACAACCGAATTTAAAGAGTACGGCAGAAATCAATCGCTTGTTTAATGATGTCTTGAGGTACATCAGCAACCACTTCAGCAGTACCAATACTTGTTGGTAATACCAGACGCAACTGACCAGACAGCACTTTTTTATCGCGCATCATGTGCTTCATAAAGTCTTCAAAAGACATGCTTTCTGGCGTATGGATTGGTAGTTTCGCATTCTTGAGTATAGAAATAATTCGCTCAAGTTGCTGCTGAGAAATCAGTCCCTGTAATTGGGCGGTTTTTGCTGCCATTACAGTGCCTGACGACACAGCTTCACCATGTAGCCAATTACCATAGCCTAGTTCTGCTTCAATCGCATGACCAAATGTATGACCTAGGTTCAATAACGCTCTGATTCCTGACTCTTTTTCATCGATAGCAACCACTTCAGCCTTAATTGCACAACAACGAGCAATCGCGGTAATCAGTGCGTCTTCATCAAGTTGATACAGTTTCTCTAGATTCTGTTCCAACCAGCCAAAAAAGGCTTCATCGTAAATGATGCCGTATTTGATCACCTCAGCCATGCCCGCTGCAAACTCACGCTCTGGAAGCGTTGATAGGCAGTTAGTATCGATGATGACAGATTTTGGTTGGTAAAAAGCGCCGATCATATTCTTGCCAAGGGGATGGTTCACTGCAGTTTTACCACCCACAGAGGAGTCCACTTGAGAAAGAAGGGTCGTCGGGATTTGAATGAAATCAATACCGCGCTGGTAGCAAGAGGCAGCAAAACCGACCAAATCACCGATAACACCACCACCCAAAGCAATCACCACCACATCGCGGCTGTAATTTCCTTCAAGCATGTAGCTCATCACTGAGTTGAACGTTTCAAGTGTTTTGTATTGCTCACCGTCTGGCAACTCTAAAAGAGATGTCTGACAGCCGACTTGATCCAATAGCGATAAAATTTTATCAGCATAAAGAGGCGCTACTGTCACATTACTGATAACAACAACTTTCTGCTTACCTGATAAAAAAGAAAGGTACGCCGGGTCTTCAAATAACCCGGCGCCAATAGAGATAGGGTAGCTACGCTCAGCTAGATTGACCGTAATCCGTTCCATGGGTTTGCTCTCCGAAAAATGAACTTAACGTTCTTCTAGCATTTTTACGATCTGGTTGGCTACCACTTTTGCACTTTGGTCGTCAGTACGAACTGTGTAGTCCGCCACTTCTTCGTATAGTGCGTTGCGAGATACAGCTAGATCTTCTAGCACATCACGCGGGTTGTCTGTTTGAAGTAGAGGGCGTTTCTTGTCGCGGTTAGTGCGAGCAAGTTGCTTTTCAATTGTTGTCTCTAGGTATACAACAATGCCTCGTGCAGATAGACGGTTACGGTTTTCTTTGCTCAGCACTGAACCACCACCTGTCGCAAGAACAATACCTTGTTCTTCTGTCAGATCGTTGATTACAGATTCTTCGCGCTTACGGAAACCATCTTCGCCCTCAACATCAAAAACCCATGCGATGTCTGCGCCAGTGCGCTCTTCGATCACAGTGTCAGAGTCTAGAAACTCCATATGAAGTTGGGAAGCTAGGTGTCTACCAATTGTACTTTTGCCGGCGCCCATTGGGCCAACAAGAAAAATATTGCGTTTCTCAGCCATGTTTTTAGCAGTAATTTACAACGTTAATTCAATGACATCGCCACAAGGTAGGTCAGTACAAGTACTGAAATTAAAAGGCCCGTGGCACCGATTCCTCACAGATAATTCGTGATAAGACCCGAAATTATCAAGGTTAGGTGCCACTAATGCAACTTTATTTTTAATCTAATTGCTCATTACTGAATCACAACTTTAGGTGTAACAAAAATAAGTAGTTCACTTTTGCCTACATTTTCATAGCTACGACGGAACAATGCGCCAAGAACAGGAAGGTCTCCTAACAGTGGAACTTTATCAACTTGGCTGCTCACACTGTGTTGAAAAATACCACCTAACACGACCGTTTCACCATTATTAACAAGTACTTGCGTTCCAATTCTTTGCGTATCAATAGCGACAGCTTCACCGGTGCCGGTTTTCACCACTTGCCCCGGCCTATCTTGAGTCACGCTCAAATCCAATACCAAACGATTGTCGGGTGTGATCTGCGGAGTCACCTTGAGACTCAATACCGCTTTCTTAAATGCGACTGAAGTAGCACCACTTGAAGAAGACTCTAAATAAGGGATTTCAGTACCTTGCTCAATATAAGCGGGTTTTTTATTGGTGGTAATTAAGCGTGGGCTAGAAATAATCTCTGCTTTCGACTCTTGTTGCAGTGCTGACAATTCAAGATCAAGCAAGGTATCAGAACCCAGCTTGGCTACCTGAAACGCAATACTCGACGCGCTCGGGGAAGTTGCTCCTAAATTAACGTTGAGGAAATCGTCAATCGCACTATTCCCACCATTATCGTCATACGGTGTAATTTGCGATGGATGGTTGCCCTCTATCGAGCCGCCAACTTTGAAGCTTCCGTTGGTCGAGGAAACGCCCCAACGCACTCCTAGTTCATCAAGATTACCCTCAGTAACAGTGACAATACGTGCTTCTATCTGAACTTGCTTCACGGGAATGTCTAGCGATTCAATAATACCTCGTATCACCGCAATGTTTTCTTCCAATTCACGGATCAACAGGGAGTTAGTTCGCTCATCAATGGTAATCGAGCCTCGCTCGGACAACATGCTTACCGTCCCTTCCCCACCAATCATGTCGGCAATGTCGGTGGCTTTGGCAAAGTTAATCTTGATGATTTCCGACTTGAGTTCACCTAGCTCTTCTTCCAAACGAGATTTCTCTAGCGCTTGTTGCTCTCTAAGGTCGAGCTCAGCTTTAGGTGCCACCAAGATAACGTTGCCATCAACACGCTTATCCAACCCCTTAACTTGCAAGATAATGTCGAGAACTTGCTGCCAAGGCACACCATCTAAACGTAAAGTCAGATTACCCGTGACTGAATCAGAAACAACGAGATTGAAATCGTTGTAATCAGCAATAAGCTGCAAAACATTACGTACAGGGATATCTTGGAAGTTAATCGATATCACCTTGCCTTCTTTTTCTAAAACATTTTTCTCTATTGTCACTTCATCAATAGTAGGCCTACTGATCATTACCTCAATAAAGCGACCTTTTAAGTTGTATTCATATTGATAGTCACCAGCGATCGTTGCCAACAATCGCGTACTGGGCGTTTCCTTATACACCTCAATACCTTCAACTGAGGTCGCGAAGTCCTTCACATCCAGGAGGTAAAGCTTATCGTCATTCACCTGAGTATTGAGTAACTCGATACTTAAACCTTCCTGAGCACGTTGAACATCCACCACAGCAGTGCTGGTTGCCAATTCGATAATGATGACGGCGTCTTTCTCCTTGTTGACCCTAAAATCAATATTTTCCAATTGATTTGGCAAGCTCTCGGCATAGCTGAACACGCTAACCACCAACATCACAGACACAGCAAAACCTTGTAGAGCCTTGCTCACTAATCCACTTATTCCTTTAATCATATTTACATCTCATATCCACATCATGTGACATTGGTTTACTTCAGAGCGAGCCTAACGTTGCGCTTATGCCAACAACCTAAACCATCTGGAAGAGTTTCATTAATCTGTACATACTGGCTCGTCACCTTAGTAACTCGACCATTGTTTAAGCCAATAAACTGACCTTTTTTCACATTGACCACGTTCCCTTTTGGGGTTTGTACTAACCCTGAAACGCTTGTTCCACTGCCCATTACGCCTCTTAAACGCAGCTTACTCAGCGGGTATTTTTCTAACTTGCCAATACGAGAACGAGCGTTCGGCTGCCAACAGTCTTTCTTCACCAAGGGTTGATTTTGAACCATGGCTTCTTTAGGAAGTTCAAAGGGAGGGCGAAAGGCGTGGCGTTGATAAGTTGCGGCTAAGAACTCCGTTTCTGGGACAAGTTTTTCTACCTCTTTTCTCGCCTTAGCTTCAACTTGCCTCACAAAATCTTCTAACGAATCCTGACTGGCTTTACAGCCTGAAAGCACAAGCAGTAACAATAGGGACAAAAGGACGCTACTGAATTTCATCATTCACCTCCGATTTAAACTGATAGGTGTAAGCTCGAACCCTGAAATGTAGCGTGCTGCTTTCTTGACTGACTCGCTGCCAATTCACATCATCGAAGCTAATAATGCGTGGCAGTTTTGCGATGGCCGCGGAGAAATCGCCAATCTCATGGTAATCACCGGTTAGCTCAATATTGAGGGGTAACCGATAGAGGAATTCCTTGTTCTGCTTTTGACCCCAATCAATGCGCGTAAAGGTCAGCGCATTATCCAAACCAAGTTCATTCACTGAGGCCAACATACTGGCGAGCTCTTTTTGCACGGGCAGCTGCTCTAACAGATAATCGTAACGGCTAGTCAGCTCATCCAACTGACTCTGAAGCTTAGGCAAAGCCGCAACCTTGTTCGCTTTTATCCTTAACGTTGCTTTCAAAGTCTGCTCTTGCTGCTTCATCTGCTGCAGTTCATCGTCTAAAGGCAGTACATACAACCAAGTCCCAACACCTTGGATTAATATCATCAGCAACAGAATAACGAGCAGTTGGGGCAACAACGGCCATTCGGTGATCTCATCAGCATCGAGATCTTGCCAGCTAATCCTACTTTTAAGGTTAGCCATGATTTGTCCCCTTCTCTTTTCTGCTCGCGGTTGCGCTCTCTGCGGTTGTGTTTTCTAAAGAAACAGGGCTAAACACAAAAGAGACCTTGAAGGTCTGAAACTCTTTATTGAAGCGCTTTCGGTTATGGATAATAGAGTGCATCTCGACCCTTTTAAGAGAATCAGAACGCTCTAGATTGTCCAACATTGTGGCGAGGCGAGCCGTACTGTCGCTGATACCTGCCATCTCAATCTCCTGACCATTCATCTTTATCTTGTCGACATACACGCCCTCAGGAATCAGCTCCGGCATTAGATTCATAAAGTCGGTGGTCTTATTACGGCCAAGCTGCAAAGATTCCACCACATCAAGTCGAGTCAGAATGGCTTTGTGTTCTTGTTCTGCAACTTTTAACGATTGAATTTGTCGGTCGAGCTCGGCAATGTATTGATTAAGATAATTGAGGCGAGCTTGCTGTTTGGCTTGTTGAACCTGAAAATAGTGACCAACCGCCCATTGCCCTGTAAGTGCAATGATGACGCCAAGAATGACTAGGTGGATAAAGCGCTTCTTGTGTTGAGCGCGAATCTCATCACGCCACGGCAGTAGATTAATTTGATGCAACATGCTTTTCTCCCTGCCACTTGAGTCCACTCATCGCCATACCCGCGGCAATCCCAAACAGTTGCCAGTCCACAGGCAATCGGTGCCGCTTCGACACCTTATTCTCAAATAACGATAAAGGATTGAGCGATTCACAACTCATCTGAAAATGGCGCTCTAGATCTTCAACTACCATCGGAATGCTGGCCCCTTCGCCCATCAGCCAGATCCCGGATATCGGCTCAAGTGCATTCACTGAGGAATAGAGTTGCAACTGTCGCTTAAGCTTTTCAGCCAAATTGACAATAAACCGATGTGTCTCCTCTGCGTTGCCGAACACACCTTCTGTATAACTCGGGCTGTCAGTGCCGCGAAGATCTTGAGTACCAAAGGCGATGTCTTTATAGAAAGGTGCTGAATCCTGCGGGATAATGCCTAACGACGTTTGGTCAACTCCCACGTCCACCAGCAACCAGTTACTTTTTTCAGGATAAAGGCGTGAAGCCAACTGCCAAATATTGAGCAGACCATGTGCTTGGGTGTCGATGACAACAGGTTTAAATCCGGCTTTATTTAAAGCATCCGCTCGACTGTCTACAACTTCCTTACGAGTCGCATATATCTGATAGCTACTTGTCGATCCTTTACCAAATCGTTTGTCTTCCAGCTTTACAAAATCTAAACTCAGCTCCTCGATAGGAAAGGGAGATTGATGAGCAAAGGTTTGATAGATAGAAAACTCCTTTTCTCTGTCTTCTAAGTCACTCTCTATTTGCAGTACTTTGCTGATCACCGTGTTATCGGGTACCGAAATGGCGACGTTGCGACAGCCAAAAGGCAGTCCTTTCCTAAGTTCTTTAAGTTTCTTAACAGTTTTCTGATACTCCAAAGTATGGTTAGCTGTAAAAATGTCGTCCGAAATCGGCAGCTCTTTGTATCCCACTAGGGCATACAACTCCCCCACGGGTTTTAGTACCACGGCTTTGATGCTGTGATGATTTATATCTATACCTGTAATTAATGATGAACCCATGTGACCTAGCTCCTGAAGTGCCAAGCATTTCGTTGATTATCTAGGGGTTGTGATTATTAGTTAAATAAGCGTTAATAAACGAAAGCTAAGTTTTTAACCTAGAGTACAAGGGTTTGCTGCTTATCAGCCTTAACTAATCAGGGATTATCCGGTGAAGTTCATAAAGCGATTATTCATATTTACATTGATTTGCATGATTCTTGGAGTCAGTACAATTTTCGGGTTTTACTATTACGTAAAACCAGAGTTACCTGATGTTGCCACTTTGCGTGACGTAGAACTCCAAACGCCAATGCAAGTCTTCAGTCAAGACGGTAAATTGATCTCTCAATTTGGTGAAAAGCGTCGTAATCCCGTGACTTATGACGAGATTCCTCGCCACCTAGTTGAAGCTTTGATTGCTACCGAAGATAGCCGCTTCTACGAGCACCCTGGTATTGATCCAATTGGTATCACTCGAGCAGCACTCGTGGTTGCTATGTCCGGTTCAGCCAAACAAGGGGCAAGTACCATTACTCAGCAGCTTGCGCGTAACTTCTTCTTATCTAATGAGAAAAAGATCATGCGTAAAATCAAAGAGATCTTCATTGCGATCCACATAGAGCAACTTCTGAGTAAAGAAGAAATCATGGAGCTTTACGTAAACAAGATCTTCCTTGGTCACCGTTCATATGGTTTCGGCGCAGCAGCGCGTGTTTATTTTGGTAAGGATCTTCCTGAACTCACTTTAAGTGAATTGGCAACGCTTGCGGGCATGCCCAAAGCACCTTCAACTATGAACCCTATTTATTCTGTTGAGCGTGCGACCAACCGTCGTAACGTGGTGTTACGTCGTATGCTAGACGAAAAATACATCACTCAATCAGAGTACGATGACGCTCGCAGTGAAGAACTTATCTCGAAATATCACGGTGCCGAGATTGAACTGAGCGCGCCGTATGTAGCAGAAGTTGCACGAGCTTGGATGGTTGAACGCTATGGTGAAGCCGCTTACACATCAGGCATGAAGGTTTACACGACCGTTGATTCAAAACTGCAAAAAGCAGCGAACCAAGCCGCGATTAAGAACCTACTCGGCTACGATGAGCGTCACGGTTACCGTGGTGCTGAAAAAGTATTATGGCAAACGGCGCAATCAGCTTGGGATCATGAACAAATCGTTAAGCACCTTAAATCTCAACCAACCTATGGTGACTTAGTACCAGCAGTTGTAACCGCTGTTGATTCGAAAAGCGCTCAAGTTTGGGTTAAGAACCAAGGTGAAGGCACTATCGAGTGGCAAGGCATGAATTGGGCGCGTAAATTCCTAACGGACAACCGCCAAGGTCCAGCGCCTTCTCAAGCGAAAGAGATTTTGGCTGTGGGTGAGCAAATTTGGGTTCGCCATGAAGCAGTAACAGGCGATGAAGTATCTGAAGAGCCTACCGAAGAAACAACAACTGAACCTGAAACACCGATTGTATGGCGACTAAGCCAAGTACCGAATGCGAACACCGCATTTGTTGCAATGAACCCGAACAACGGCGCGGTATTGTCAATGGTGGGTGGCTTTAACTTTGTACACAACAAGTTCAACCGTGCAACGCAATCTATTCGTCAGGTGGGTTCTGGTATCAAACCATTTATCTACTCAGCAGCGATTGAGAAAGGCTTAACGCTAGCCTCACTGATCAACGATGCGCCTATCAATCAATGGGATAAGAGCCAAGGCACGGCATGGCGACCAAAGAACTCACCACCGACCTATGTGGGTCCAACTCGTTTACGTATTGGCTTAGCTCAATCTAAAAACGTAATGGCAGTACGTGTACTGCGCGAAGTGGGCTTGGATGATACTCGTAACTACCTAACTCGATTTGGTTTTGATATTGACGAAGTACCGCGCTCTGAAACCATTGCTCTGGGTGCGGGTAGCTTAACGCCAATGAAGGTAGCTCAAGGTTACTCAGTATTCGCTAATGGCGGCTACTACGTTGAACCTTTCTACATCAGCCGCATTGAAACACCATTTGGTGAGACTGAATTCCAAGCGACACCGAAAGTAGTGTGTAAAGACGATTGCCAACAGCCAATGACCTCAGATTCAATGGCTGATGAGTTTGCCGAGCAAGATGTGGATGCCCAAGTACAGTACGCACCCCAAGTGATCACTGAGCAGAACGCGTTCCTTGTTCGTGAAATGATGTACAGCAATATCTGGGGCGGCGGTGACTGGAGTGCTGGCACAGGCTGGAATGGTACAGGTTGGCGTGCTCAACCGCTGAAGCGTCGCGATATTGGCGGAAAAACCGGTACCACCAATGACTCGAAAGATACTTGGTACAGCGGTTACGGCCCTGGCATGGTTGCAACGGTATGGGTTGGCTTTGACAACCACAACCGTAACCTAGGTCGAACCAAAGCGAACTCTAACCTTGGTAAAAATCAAATTACAGGTGCAGAAGCGGGCGCTAAAACAGCAGAGCCGGCATGGGTTGATTTCATGGGCACAGCGTTAGCGGGTGTTCCGGCACAACGTAAAGAGCTTCCAGAAAATATCGTTCGCGTTCGTATCGACCGTGAAACTGGCTTACTGACCAACAAGTTTGATAGCTCATCAATGTTCGAGTATTTCGAGAAAGGCACTGAGCCAACCGAGTACATTACTGAACGTTTCAATGATGACATCTACTCAACGTCATCAGGTGAAGCAGTAGAAGAGCTGTTCTAGTTAGGGTTTGTTGAACCAAGTAACATGAACCAACAAAAAGGGTTGATATGTATTCATATCAACCCTTTTTTTGTGTCTATAATCAGAGCTATCTACGATTTAAATTACTAAACAGCTTTATCTAATTGAGTTCGGATAGCCTCAGCCAATTGCTCAAAGCGCCCCTTTAACGGAGAGCCCGGTCGGTAGGCAACAACAATGCGACGTGAAGGTGTTGGGTTCACCGCTGGAACGTAACACACACCATCTTTCTGTTTTTCCTTCGGTACCGATAGCTGAGGAAGCAAGGTAATACCTGCCCCTGCCGCCACCATGTTACGCAGCGTTTCTAAGCTGGTCGCTTTAAAGCGCTCATCATCTTTTGCACCCGCAGCAAAACAGAAGCCTAAGGCTTGGTCTCGCAAGCAGTGGCCATCGCCCAGTGCAAGTACGGTTTGTCCATTTAACTGCAGCATATCAACAGTGTCTTGCTTAGCCCACTCATGATCACACGGTACTGCGACGCTTAACGGTTCGTTATACACATCAATCTCTTTGAACGCCGCCGTTTCATCAACTGCAGCCAATACCAAACAATCAAGCTTGCCATCTTCAAGTTGACTCACTAGCTGATGGGTCTGCGCTTCATGCAGGTAAAGCTCAAGATCGGGAAAGCTATCTTTAAGATGAGGAATGATCTTAGGTAAAATATAAGGGCCAACGGTCGGAATAAAACCAATGTGCATCGGCCCCGTCATCGCTTCACCGTGTCCACTCGCCATATCTTTAAAAGTTTTCACTTCATTGAGAATACGCTTGGCTTGTTCAACAAGTTGTAACCCTGATTCTGTAAATATTACCTTCCTTGGACTACGCTCGGTTAACTGAAGTCCAATTTCATCTTCTAGTTTGCGTATTTGACCGCTTAGTGTCGGCTGACTGACAAAGCACGCTTCTGCCGCTTTTCGGAAGTGTTTATGCTCTGCGAGCGCCACCAAGTATTCAAAGTCACGAATGTTCATGATCAGTCTCTTACCTCAGGTTTTAATAAGAACAAGGGTTCTAATAGAAACATTTAAAAGAAAAATGCTCTTGATAGAATTTACCTATCAAAACCATAACATCAAACGATTAGAGCTATCAAAGGATTTGTCTAATAATGGGCTCAACGAAACGAAACAGAGCAAAGAAAAACGTTAAGCTCTGATAGAACAAAATTCAAAATACTATTTAAGGAAATCAATATGTTTGCATCTAAAGAAGGTCAATCAATCCCTCAAGTAACATTCCCAACTCGCCAAGGCGATGCATGGGTTAACGTAACGACGGAAGAGCTATTCAAAGATAAGACAGTTATCGTATTCAGCTTACCAGGTGCGTTTACACCGACATGTTCTTCAAGCCACCTACCTCGTTACAACGAGCTACATTCTGTATTCAAAGATAACGGTGTTGATGACATTCTATGTGTTTCAGTAAACGACACATTCGTAATGAACGCTTGGAAAGCAGACCAAGAAGCTGAAAAAATCACATTCATCCCAGATGGTAACGGTGATTTCACAGACGGTATGGGCATGCTAGTTGAGAAAAACGACATCGGCTTCGGCAAACGTTCATGGCGCTACAGCATGCTGGTTAAAAACGGCGTGGTAGAAAAAATGTTCATCGAAGAAGACGTACCAGGCGACCCGTTCAAGGTTTCTGATGCAGATACTATGCTTAACTACATTGCTCCTGAGCACAAAGAGCAAGAGTCAATCACAGTATTCACTAAGCCAGGCTGTCCTTTCTGTATGAAAGCGAAGCAGAACCTAATCGACAAAGGTTTGAACTACGAAGAAGTAGTACTAGGTAAAGACGCGACAACAGTAAGCCTACGTGCAATCTCTGGTCGCACAACGGTTCCACAAGTATTCATCGGTGGCAAACACATCGGTGGTAGCGAAGAACTTGAAGCTTTCCTAGGTTAATGACTTACCATCGATATAAGCTTAATCGTTAAGTTAACTAAGCAATATCAGCTAACCCACCCTCTTGTGGGTTAGCTATTCCAAACACTCTTATCTGAGCTTTGGAAAAGAATATAGCTTGTGACTCGCCCGTCTTTAACTAACCTATAGTTAGTAACAAGAAGCAGTTAGCAATAAAGGCAGAGCGACAAGCTAAACCTAATAAAACAGAATCACAAAACCTGCCCGTTATCCTGACTCTCAAAAAATCACCAGAGTTGGAGGGGTTCGTTCAAACTAAATTTAGCTATTGCGAGAAAATTATTATGAAACAAGTCAATGTAGATGTAGCAGTTATCGGGGGCGGTACGGCAGGTTTAGGTTCTTACCGCGCTGCAAAAGCACACACTGACAGTGTTGTGATGATTGAAGGCGGCCCTTACGGTACAACCTGTGCTCGTGTTGGTTGTATGCCATCTAAACTGCTTATTGCAGCGGCTGAAAGTGTACACCAAATTGAGAAAGCTCCGGCTTTTGGCGTTCACCCACAAGGGGATATCGTGATTAACGGCCGTGAAGTGATGGACCGAGTGAAGTTTGAACGTGACCGTTTTGTTGGTTTTGTTTTAGAAGGTGTTGATGAAATCCCAGAGCAAGACAAGATCTCTGGCTACGCAAAGTTCTTAGATGACAACACGCTACAAATCGATGACCACACAGTTGTGACGGCTAAGCGTATTGTTATCGCAACAGGTTCTCGCCCTGCATACCCTGCAGTTTGGAATGAACTTGGTGACCGTCTGATCATTAATGATGACGTATTCAGCTGGGATGATTTACCAGAATCAGTGGCGGTATTTGGCCCGGGCGTTATTGGCCTAGAGCTTGGTCAATCACTACACCGCTTGGGTGTGAAAACAAAACTGTTCGGTTTAGGTGGTCAAGTTGGCCCAGTAACCGACCCAGAGATCATGGCTTACGCAGACAAAGCCTTCAATGAAGAGTTCTACCTAGATGCCGACGTGAAAATCGAAAGCATGAAACGCATTACCACAGAATCGGGTGAAGCTCGCGTCGAAATCCAGTTCATCAATAAGCAAGGTGAATTAGAAACTAACATCGTTGAATACGTACTGGCAGCTACAGGCCGTCGCCCTAACACTGATAAGCTTGGCCTAGAAAATACCTCTCTAGAACTTGATGAACGTGGTGTGCCAGTTGCAGACCACTACACGCTACAAACATCGCTACCATCAGTATTTATCGCTGGTGATGCGAGTAACCAACTGCCTCTACTGCATGAAGCAGCAGACCAAGCGCGTATTGCCGGTGACAACGCAGGTCGTTTCCCTGAGATTCGTGCAGGCTTACGCCGCTCTAAAATCTCGGCGGTATTCTCTGACCCGCAAATCGCGATGGTTGGTGAAACGTACAAAGAGATCACCACCCGCCTAGGCACATGTGGCTGTTTCGCAACGGGTGAAGTGTCTTTCGAGAACCAAGGTCGTTCACGAGTGATGCTACGCAACAAAGGTATTCTGCACGTTTACGGCGAGCAAGGTACAGGCCGTTTCCTTGGTGCTGAAATGATGGGACCAAACGCAGAACACTTGGCGCACTTGTTAGCATGGGCACACCAGAACAAGATGACGGTTTCTGAAATGCTAGACATGCCGTTCTACCACCCAGTAATCGAAGAAGGTGTACGAACTGCACTACGTGACCTCAATGCGAAACTGCACCTAGGTCCAGAGATGGTGAAACACTGTCTGGATTGTGGTCCGGGCTGTTAATCTCAGACTATCGTTAGTCAGTTAACAAACGCTAGATACTAAAAAGGAAAGCCATTGGCTTTCCTTTTTGTTTTGGCTAAACGCATCAGCTAATCTAAAGTTAAACTCGTCATTTCAAAACCGAGGGACGAGGTATCTGGAATCTCTTGAAGCCATTGCGTCACTAAAAGCTTTAAGCCATTACTTCTCAGCGGCAATCACAGAGATCTCAACAAGTAGCGCTTCACGAGCCATGTCGCCAGTCACACATGCGCGAGCTGGAGCGTGGCCTTCAGGTACCCATGCATCCCATACTGCGTTCATTTCTTGGAAGTCTTTCATGTCTTTCAAGTAAATCGTTGCTGACAGCATGTGCTCTTTATCGCTGCCCGCTTGCTCAAGTAGGGCTTCCACTTTATCTAGCATCGTTTGTGTTTGTTCTGTGATGTCTTTAGTTGCATCAGCACACACCTGGCCACATAGGTAGATAGTGCCGTTGTGTTTAACAATACGGCTCATGCGTTGTTTGGTTTCTTGGCGCTCAATCATCGACTTTCTCTCTCTGTGTCACCGTGATCCAATATCTTGTGACGTGTTATTATCAAGGCAACAAGCATAACGCGAATCAAACCTAAGATGACATGCATTCATTGCAATAAAAGTGAAAAAATCCGTAACAAACTCGGCCGCTGCCAACGTTGTATGAACCAACTGATGGTGTTGTCGATTTTAAGTTGGGGAGCGTGGTGGTTATTTTTCAAAGAAGACCCAAAAACCATCAATGCCATCGCGTTGATGATGGCCGCTTTCACGTTCAGTGGGTTGTTGTGGTTGCATTGGATAATGAAATTTTTCGTGCTGCCTTTAAGGGAAAAGAAGCGTTAGCAGAAAGACTTGATTAGATAAACGATAATGGCTAGATGTTCGATTCAATGACCCGATAGTGCTTTGATTTAACGACCTACCCTCATTTCCCAAACAGCAGATAGAAAAAAGCCCCAGAACCAATCGATTCTAGGGCTTTCTTAGAAAATTCTAAGAAAAAGCAGTGGTACTTTAATAGACCGGACTTTTCTTAGTTTGTTCCCAAAAAAGATCAGATTTTTGATCTTTTTTTTAGGTGCCATAAAATCAATGCCTTATGCAACATTCACCTTTGCGATGATCTGTTCAACCAAATTCACTTCCAACGCCACTTCATCACATGCATGTTGGCGAGGACACTGATCACAATCTTTCAGTACCTTCTCAGGCAACAGAGATTTTGATGTCGGTAAAAAGTCATGCTTCATAAAGAACTCTGGGGTACGAGTCAGCACAAACACCTTCTTGATCGCCATTTGTCGCGCTTTATCAACCAAGTGCTGCACAATCGCGGTGCCCTGCCCTTGGCCTTGCCAACCAGCTTCAACACCTAACGAACGGATTTCCGCTAAGCCAGAGTCATACACATAAAGTGATGCACAACCTGTCACCTCTCCATGATGCTCTGCGACGGCAAACGAACCAATATCACGCACCAGTTCATTACGAGAACGAGGCAGGTTTTCACCCATATTCGCCCAGTAGGCCACCATGCCTTCCAACGCTTCAATATCGGTCAGACGAGCAGAACGAACCTTAACGATAGAAGTATCACGCTGTGATAAACGCTTCTCTGCTTGGTCAACCGCGTAAGCCACTTGTTGTGGTGATACACCGCCTAGCGCACTACGTTTTTCAAGACACGATTCAATGGTCAGGATGTCATACACATCCTCTTCAATCACCTCAGAGAACTCTTTCATCTCTGCGATGGTTAACTCTTCTAATGCGCAGCCTTTAGCAATAGCTGCGACGACTGTTACACCAACAATGTGGTGAGCTTCACGGAAAGGAATGCCTTTCGCTACTAAGTAATCAGCCAGTTCTGTTGAGTTCGCGTAACCTTGTTTTGCTGCTTCAAGTGTACGTTCGCCGTTCACTTTAATGCCGTCAAAACAAAGAGCAGCCATTTCCATACAATCATTCCAAGTATCTAAAGCGTCGAACAGACCTTCTTTATCTTCTTGCATGTCTTTGTTGTACGCCAAAGGCAGAGCTTTCACTGTCATCATCATTGCGGCTAATGAACCGTATACACGGCCAGTTTTGCCACGGATAAGCTCTAGCGCATCTGGGTTTTTCTTTTGTGGCATCAGAGATGAACCTGATGTCACGGTATCTGCTAACTCGATGAAGTTCGATTCACCCGAGTTGTAGAAAATCATATCTTCTGCAAGACGCGAAAGGTGAAGCATAGAAATAGATGCAATCGACATCAGCTCCATCACATGATCACGGTCAGATACTGAATCTAGAGAGTTACGCGTTGCACGATGGAAACCTAAGTTGTGAGCTAACTCTTCACGGTCCATCGGGTAAGCAGTTCCAGCAAGGGCACCAGAACCCAGCGGACATGTATCTAGACGCTTAATCGCATCATTCAAACGAGAATAATCACGCTCAAGCATTTCAACGTAAGCCAAGCACCAGTGAGCAAAAGTTACCGGCTGAGCACGTTGTAAGTGAGTGTAGCCAGGAAGTACGGTTTCTTGATGCTGAGAAGCGACGTTCACCATTTGGCTTTGTAGGCGATCCAATGCAAGTAGCAGTTGGTTACCTTGCTGACGACACCATAGTTTAAGGTCTGTGGCCACTTGGTCATTACGAGAACGGCCAGTGTGAAGTTTTTTGCCCAAGTCACCGACTTTGCCGATAAGTTGTTGCTCGACCCAGCTGTGAATATCTTCTGCATCAGAACGTAGAATCTGTTCAGGATCTTCCATCACCTCAAGTTTTAGCTCATTCAACGCTAACTCAAGCTTCTGTTGCTCTTCTTCTGTTAATACGTTGACCGACAGTAGAGCTTTAGACCAGGCAATTGAGCCCACAATGTCTTGCTCAGCCAATCGGTAATCAAAACGAAGAGAATCGTTAAAATCTTTAAACCGGGTGTCTGCTGCTTGGGTAAATCTACCGCCCCATAATGCCATTGTGTATCTCCTAATTGCACAGTGCTCACTGTTTTTGCAAATGATAATTCTGATTAAAATTCAGTATTTTTCTGATGGTTTAAACTTACGGCAATTCAAAATGAAAATAAAGTATTAATTCATTATTTTCACATATTTATTCATCAATGATTTAATCCACTATTTATTTTCAGCGTGATTCGCGAATTATATGCCATTCAATGATAAAAACCGAAGCTGATTTATTAGACTAATAGATAGAAAAAAGCCCATTCACTAGTCAATAGTGGATGGGCTTTGCATAATAATGTCTATTTGCTAACCTTCCGTTATTCGTAAAAGGCTAGCTTACTAACTCATGGTTAGGATTACTTTTGACTATTCAGAGCACGGATACGGCTTGATAGCGAGTAAAGACGGATAAAGCCTTCAGCGTGGCTTTGGTCGTAAACTTCATCTTCACCAAAGGTTGCAAACTCTTCTGAGTACAGGCTGTTGTCAGAACGCTTCTGAGTCACCGTTGCATGGCCTTTGTAAAGTTTGATAACCACTTCACCATTTACGTCTTGTGCTAGTTCATCTGTTGCCGCAAGAATTGACTTACATAGCGGAGTGAACCAACGACCGTCGTATACAAGGTGAGAAGCTTTAACACCTAGCTCTTCACGGAATTCGAATGCCGCTTTATCAAGAACCAGTTGCTCTACTGCACGCAGTGCTTCCATCATGATTGTGCCACCTGGAGTTTCGTAACAACCACGAGACTTCATGCCAACAAGACGGTTTTCTACGATATCGATACGACCAACACCGTGCTTCGCACCCTTCTCATTTAGGTAAACCAGTGCGTTGTATGGCGTCATTGTTTCGCCATCAACCGCTACCACTTCACCTTTTTCAACTTTAAGCGTCACAGTTTCAGATTCGTTTGGCGCTTGCTCTGGGTCTACAGTCCAAGCCCAGCAATCTTCATCCGGTGCGTTCCATGTATTTTCTAGCACGCCGCCCTCTGTAGATATATGCCATGCGTTTGCATCACGCGAGTAGATCTTAGTAAGAGAAGCCGTACAAGGGATGTTACGTTCAGCTAAGTAATCTAGACACTCTTCACGGCTCACTAGATCCCATTCACGCCATGGTGCAATTACGTGTAAGTCTGGTGCGAGAGCAGCAAATGCGCCTTCAAAACGAACTTGGTCGTTCCCCTTACCTGTGCAGCCGTGACACAGTGCGTCTGCACCGACTTTACGTGCAACCTCAACCTGAGCTTTCGCGATAATTGGACGAGCCATTGAAGTACCTAGTAGGTATTTACCTTCGTAGTAAGCGCCCGTTTTCAGCGTTGGGTAGATGTAATCTGCCACCATCTCTTCTTTAAGGTCAGCGATGTAACACTCAGAAGCACCAGATGCTTTTGCTTTCTCTTCAATACCAATCAGCTCTTCATCGCCTTGGCCTACATCTGCAACAAATGCGATAACTTCGCAATCATAGTTCTCTTTCAACCATGGAATGATTACTGATGTGTCTAGACCGCCAGAGTAGGCTACTACAACTTTCTTTACGTTAACTTTGCTCATTTTCTTTCTCCTAGTTTCCATACTGCACATGGCGGTCAGCGTTGGAAATGACTTCATTATTATGTGTTAAATTTATTTGTCTAAATTCTTTAAGTAGTGACTCGTTGTGAGGTCTACTGAGGTAAAAACTGCGTTCCTATGCTTTTACCTGCAAAAAGTTGTGTCAGTTTTTCTGGGTATCGCCAAGTGGCAACCTCGATTGGTCGTCCAAGGTCATTAGCGGCTTCTAGTGCAGCTTGTACTTTCACGATCATGCCATCGGTAATCACTTTGCCTGTAATAAGGTCATCAGCTTGTTGTTGATTAAGGCTTGGAATCAGGTGACCTTTGCCATCCAACACACCACTTACATCAGAAAGCAGTACCAGTTCAGCATCAAGCGCGCCTGCAACGGCAACCGCAGCTTGGTCGGCATTAACGTTCATCAGTTGGCCTTGCTCAGTCAGACCAATTGAGCTAATGATTGGCAGTGCGCCCGCATTAAGAATCGCTTGCAGGACGGTTGAGTCGCCCGGCTCCGCTTTACCTACCGCGCCCAGTTCAGGGTTCAGTTCGCTCACTTTGCATAAACCACCATCTGCAAGGCTCAAACCAACGGCATTGATACCGTCTTTAATCGCCTGACCTTGAAGTAGTTTGTTAGCCGTGCCCGCTAGCGCGCCAGCGATAACAGGGATCTGATCATAAGGAGTAACACGAAGCCCCTCTTTCTTAACGGTTTCGAGGTTCAACTTATTCATCAAATCATCAACAAGGTAACCACCGCCGTGAACAATCACGATTGGTCGCTGTGCCTGTTGTTGGTAAGCTGAAATCGCACCAAATAACTTGCTAAGTGTTTCACCACAAGATAGCGCAGCGCCACCTAACTTTATGATTAATGGTTGATTATTAAGGCTCATATCTAGATTCCCTTACACTAACGCAGTTAATGGCGCAAAACCATAACGTAAATTTAAACACTGCATCGCTTGGCTAGATGCACCCTTTAATAAGTTATCAATCGCCGAAACAACGATGATGTGCTGACCTTGTACCTTCCAGCCTAAATCGCAGAAAGGTGTCTGTTCTACATCTTGAATTCTTGGCAATGTCTCTTCGAGCAATCTCACGGCTGGCTTACCTTGATAAGCTTGCTCGAAGGCATCTTGTATCTGTTGTTCTGTCACACCGTCAGCCAGTTTCATGGTAATGGTCGCTAAAATGCCACGCTTAAAGTTGCCGAGGTGCGGGGTGAAAATCACATCACATCCTAAATGTGCGACCATTTCAGGTTGATGACGGTGATTGAAGACGCCATAAGCTTGCAGGCTCACTTCGCAGAAGCTGTTAACCATGGTCGCCTTGCGGCCTGCACCAGTTACACCGCTGGTTGCGTTAATCACTGGCCATTGGTTCTCATCAAGTAACTTGGCTTCAACCAAAGGCTTAATCGCCAGTTGTGATGCCGTTGGGTAACAACCCGCTACCGCAACAAGCTGAGCTTCTTTTATTTCTTGTTCGTTCCATTCCGCTAAACCGTAAGCCGCTTTGTCTAGCCATTGTTCGTGTTGATGTTCAAAACCGTAAAACTCTTGATAGAAGTTTTCACCTTTAACTCTGAATGCACCCGATAGGTCGAAAACTTGGCAATCGTTCTCTAGAAAAATGGGCGCTAGGTCGTGACTGACTTCGTGTGCCGTTGCTAGAAAAATCACATCAGACTGTTTAGCCACTTCTTCCGGATTTGTTAAAGGTTGTACTGGCATATCAATCAGGCCAGCTAACTTACCGTGCAGTGCAGCGATAGGTTTGCCCGCATCTACACTATTGGCTGAGACATATAAACCTGATAGCGTGAGCTCAGGGTGTCTGTTTATCATTAGAGCCAGTTCTGCTCCTGTATAGCCGCTTGCACCAATGATCGTGGTTTTCAACATCTCAACACATCCATTCTTGAGGTAAGTTACATTTCAAATTTGACTATTCATACTTAATTTTTAGCTATATTTGATTTCTTATGCATTAAATATGATTTAATATGTGTTTTACCGACTTATGGTTTTCCTGTCAATAGTAGAAGTGAAGATATTATGCAATTACCGAGTTTCCTTGAGGTCTATAAAGGCCTAATTTCCACCGACTCCATTAGCTCAACAGATCCAAGCTGGGATCATGGCAACGAGAAAGTGATCGAAAAAATGGCTCAATGGTTTAAAGACGTAGGCTTTAGCGTTGAGGTCGTGGAAGTCGAACCCGGCAAGCATAATATGGTCGCAAAGATGGGTTCTGGCGAAGGGGGCTTATTGCTTGCAGGACACAGCGATACCGTGCCATTCGATGAAGGGCGTTGGAACTTCGACCCTCACGCATTGACAGAACACAACAACCGCTTCTACGGATTAGGCACCGCCGATATGAAAGGCTTTTTTGCCTTCGTTTATGAAGCTGCGAAGAAAATGGATTGGAGCAAGCAAACCAAGCCACTTTATGTTTTAGCAACGTGTGACGAAGAAACCACTATGCTAGGTGCACGTCATTTCACTGAAAATGCGCCGTTTAAACCGGACTACTGCATTATTGGTGAGCCAACCAGCCTAGTGCCGATTCGTGGTCATAAAGGCCATGTCGCCAACGCAGTACGAGTAACGGGTAAATCAGGTCACTCTTCAGATCCAGCTTTAGGCGTTAACGCCATCGAGATCATGCATGAAGTGTTATTTGCTTTAATGCAGTTGCGTGACAAGTTAGTCAAGGAGTACCATCACCCGGGCTTCGCGATACCAAGCCCTACTCTAAATCTTGGGCATATTCACGGAGGAGATAGCGCTAACCGAATCTGTGGTTGTTGTGAATTACACTACGACGTTCGTCCTTTACCGGGCATCAGCTTAGATGGTTTGGATAACATGCTGCGCAGCGCGCTCAAGGAAGTAGAAGCAAAATGGCCGGGCAGGATTGAGATTACTCCCCTGCATGAGCCGATTCCGGGTTACGAGTGTCAGCACGATCATCCATTTATCGGTGGCATGGAATCGGTGTGTGAAACCGAATCTCAAACTGTGAACTATTGTACTGAAGCACCTTTCCTTCAGGAGTTATGTCCAACCTTAGTGTTAGGCCCAGGCTCAATCGACCAAGCTCACCAACCGGATGAGTTCTTAAGCTTCGATTTTATTGACCCTACAATTGATGTTCTGAGTAAATCGATCCGTAAATATTGTTTCTAGTTATTACTTTCCTTCCGATATTTTCGTATAAAAGCCACCCGAAAAGGTGGCTTTTATTCTGTTATCCCTGACACAGCCCGATCTTGTAATTAAATTTCACTTTTTCCCTAAGTTTTGAAAAATTTACTTCTCCCGCATTTTTAAACCTAATAATTGCAAACTTAGAATGCTTTATTTGACTAGATACAGCACTTTTCGCTAGATTGTGTACTTAACAAGGAACAATGGATGTAATTTTTTTACGAGGCAGGATGACAATGAACGAGAAATACGCCGCTCTCAAGAGTAACGTAAGCATGCTGGGACGCTTGCTAGGTAACACAATCCAAGATGCACATGGTGACGTTATCTTAGAGAAAGTGGAGACTATCCGTAAACTTTCCAAATCCGCCCGCGCAGGCAACAAAGCTGACCGTGACAGCCTAGTTGAAGAAATCAAAAACCTGCCGAACGAACAACTCACTCCTGTTGCTCGTGCATTTAACCAATTTCTCAACCTCACCAACATGGCAGAGCAATACCATACGATCTCTCGCCACTGTGAGGAGCATGTTTGTGAACCAGATGTGCTGCAATCTCTATTTTCCAAATTAAATCAGAATGACATCAGCAAGCTAGACGCGGCTCAAGCCGTTCGCGACCTGAACATTGAACTCGTTCTGACTGCACACCCAACAGAAATCACTCGTCGCACCATGATCAACAAGCTGGTAAAGATCAACGAGTGTCTGTCTAAATTAGAATTAAGCGACCTATCACACAAAGAGCGCGTGAAAACCGAACGCCGCCTAGAGCAACTGATCGCTCAAGGTTGGCACTCTGATGTAATTCGTCAGCAGCGCCCAACGCCACTTGATGAAGCTAAGTGGGGCTTTGCGGTTGTCGAAAACTCACTTTGGGAAGCTGTGCCTGATTTCCTACGTGAAATGGATGGTCGATTAAAAGGTTACCTTGGTGAAGGCCTGCCAATTGATGCGCGCCCTGTTCATTTCTCATCTTGGATGGGTGGTGACCGCGATGGTAACCCATTCGTAACGCACACCATCACTAAAGAAGTACTGCGTCTGTCTCGCTGGAAAGCCGCTGATCTATACCTAGGTGACGTGAACGAGTTGATTACCGAACTGTCGATGACCAAGTGTAATGATGCCGTTCGTGAATTGGCTGGCGATGAGCACGAAGCTTACCGTGCAATCCTGAAGAGCCTACGTACTCTGCTCAACAACACGCTAGAAGTGCTTGATGCAAAACTGCACGACGCAGAAGTACCGAAGAAAGAAACTCTACAGAACATAGACCAACTTTGGACACCACTTTACGCATGTTACCAATCACTGCACGAATGTGGCATGGGCGTAATCGCGGACGGTTCTCTACTTGATACGCTACGCCGCCTAAAAGCATTCGGCGTGCATTTGGTTCGTCTCGATGTTCGTCAAGAAAGTACTCGTCACTCAGATGTGCTATCTGAATTGACTCGCTACCTAGGCATTGGTGATTACGACCAATGGAGCGAGCAAGATAAGGTTGCTTTCTTAACCAATGAATTAAGCTCAAAGCGCCCACTGTTACCACGCGACTGGGAGCCATCTGAGCAGGTCAAAGAGGTTTTAGACACCTGTAAGGTCGTTGCTGCTCAACCTCGTGAAGCCTTTGGTGCTTACGTGATCTCTATGGCTCGTACTGCCTCGGATGTATTGGCTGTACATTTGCTTCTACAAGAATGTGGTTGCCCGTACCGCATGGACGTATGTCCATTGTTCGAAACGCTAGACGACTTGAACAACTCAGAAGCCGTAATGAAACAGCTAATGAGCATCGATTTATACCGTGGCTTTATCCAGAACCACCAAATGGTGATGATCGGATATTCTGACTCAGCTAAAGATGCCGGTGTAATGTCTGCAGGCTGGGCGCAATACGATGCAATGGACAAGCTAGTTAAGGCTTGTGAAGAAGAAGGCATTGAACTGACTCTATTCCACGGTCGTGGTGGTACGGTTGGTCGTGGTGGTGCGCCAGCGCACGCGGCTCTTCTTTCTCAGCCACCTAAAAGCTTGAAAGGCGGCTTACGTGTAACTGAACAAGGCGAAATGATCCGCTTTAAACTTGGCTTGCCAGATGTTGCAGTTAATAGCTTCAACCTATACGCAAGTGCGATTCTAGAAGCGAACCTTCTGCCACCACCAGAGCCAAAACAAGAATGGCGCGACCTAATGGAAGTGCTGTCTGAAGTATCTTGCGAAGCTTACCGCAACGTCGTTCGTGGTGAAGAGAAGTTTGTTCCTTACTTCCGCCAAGCGACGCCAGAGCTAGAGTTAGGCAAGTTACCTCTTGGTTCTCGTCCTGCGAAACGTAACCCGAACGGCGGCGTAGAAAGCCTACGTGCGATCCCATGGATCTTCTCATGGAGCCAAAACCGTTTGGTACTTCCTGCATGGTTAGGCGCTGGTGAAGCGATTCAATACTCTGTCGATCAAGGCCATCAAGCGCTACTTGAAGAGATGTGTCGTGAATGGCCATTCTTCTCGACTCGTCTAGGTATGTTGGAAATGGTGTACTCGAAGTGCAACATGGAAATAGCTAAGTACTACGACCAGCGACTTGTTGACGAAGAGCTATTACCTCTGGGTGAGTTACTGCGTGAACAGCTGCAAAAAGACATCAAAGCGGTGCTGAATGTAGAAAATAACGAGAACTTGATGCAAAGCGACCCTTGGGGACTTGAGTCAATTCGTCTACGTAACATCTATGTTGAGCCACTAAACATGCTTCAAGCGGAACTGCTTTACCGTACTCGTAAGTGTGAAACACCACCAGCAGAGCTAGAAGAAGCGCTAATGGTGACGATTGCAGGTATTGCAGCAGGTATGCGAAACACTGGTTAATTAGTGATTCCATCTACAAAACAAACAAAAGGTCGCCATTGGCGGCCTTTTTATTTTGCCAAATGACCGCTAGTGAGTATTTTGTCAGTTTTTTGGGTTATTTTGTCCATGTATTCTACTTTATGCTTATTATTTAGATATACTACTGCTCCGCTGCAGAAACACTCCAAAATAATAATCTGCGGCACTCGACCAATAAACTGGTCAACCTAGGTGATAAACGGCTTTGTAAGGTGACATAACCAACGATTGAGTTGGTGCTACTTGAACATAACCAATATAACGTGCCATAGAAGCACACTTGTTGTTCAAGTATTTGTTTACTGTTTACCATTTGGATTTCAGACATGTCATTACCACACGTAATTTTAACCGTTTTAAGTACACGCGATGCTACTGGTTACGATATCACAAAAGAATTCTCCGCAAGCATTGGTTACTTCTGGAAAGCTAGCCACCAACAAGTTTACCGCGAGCTAAATAAAATGGCTCAGAACGACCAGGTAACTTGCGTACTTGAGCCTCAAGAAGGCAAACCTGATCGTAAAGTTTACTCTATCACCGATGCTGGCCGTGGCGCGCTAGGTGAATGGTTTGAACAACCAACTGCACACCCAACCGTTCGTGACGAGTTCTCAGCTAAGTTAATCGCTTGTGCTGTACAACCTTCTGATGCGTACCGTGTACAACTTGCTGAACTAGTAGAAGAGTCTCGCAAACTGGTTTCTCACTACAAAGAAATCGAAGCGGCTTACTACGCAACGCCATCTACACTAGACAAGCAAGCACGCCTAGAGCGTCTAACGCTTCGTCGTAACCTACTGATCCGTGAAGCATGGATTGTATGGGCTGACGAAGTACTGCTTGAACTTGGCGCTCTTGCTTAAGTTAAGCTAGAAACTAGAAACTAGAAACTAGAAACTAGAAACTAGAAACGTAAAAGGCTTGAACTCTTAGAGTCCAAGCCTTTTTTGTATCTATAGGATTTGAAATGTTACTACCAGAAGCTTTTACAAGCGCTTGGGCTTTACTTCCTAGACTTTACTTAAAGCGCAGCGACTTGTGGGCGAACACCTAGCGTATGGCAAAGTGCATAAGTCATTTCTGCACGGTTTAGCGTGTAAAAGTGGAAATCTTTCACACCTTCACGGCTTAGCGTACGAACCATATCGATCGCTTGGCTAGCACCGACTAACTGACGAGTTGTTGGATCATCATCCAAGCCTTCGAACTGCTTCGCCATCCAACCTGGTACTTTTACGTTATTCATCGCAGCAAAACGAGACGCTTGCTTGAAGTTAGAAACCGGCAAGATACCCGGTACAATCTCTACGTCAACGCCAGCCGCCACACAACGGTCACGAAAACGTAAGTAGCTTTCGACATCGAAGAAGAACTGAGTGATTGCACGGTTTGCACCCGCATCCACTTTACGCTTTAGGTTAATAAGATCAGATTGAGCGCTTTTTGCTTCAGGGTGAACCTCAGGGAATGCCGCTACTGATATATCAAAGTCGTGACGAGATTTAAGCAGCTCGACTAAATCAGACGCATACATATCTGGCGCACCACCGCCTGCTGGAATATCACCGCGCAACGCAACAATACTTTCAATGCCATTTGCCCAGTAATCGTCGGCAATTTGAATCAGCTCTTCGCGGCTAGCATCAATACACGTTAAGTGTGGTGCAGCAACTAAGCCTGTTTGGTTCTTAATTTCTTTAATGATTGAGTGGGTACGATCACGCTCACCCGAGTTTGCACCATAGGTTACTGATACAAATTTAGGTTGAAGTGTTTTAAGACGGTGAACAGAATTCCACAGGGTCTCTTCCATCTTCTCACTGCTTGGTGGGAAAAATTCAAATGACACATTGATGTTGTCAGAAAGCTCTGCAATATTCTGATTTAAAGCGTCGATATGACTTGCGTGTGTGTATCCCATCTTACTCTCCCTGTGGCAAAAGCAACCACTAAATAATCTCAAATCCCTAGCGACGTTTAGACGTCTATATGTCTCCAGAATGAATTGAATACGATTTAATGTCAACAGATCCATTATGAATTTTTTTCAAGTAGATAGTGAGAAAAGCTCAAGCCGATAGGTGGGTCGCAAAGAAGAAATAATGTAGAAAAAAGGCTGAAAACACATCGTGCTTTCAGCCTTATTTATCTTAGTGGATAGTATGCTATTTACGCATTTAAACAATTAATCTGAGTATTAAAGCAATTGATCTGACTATTAAGCCAATCGCTCTAAGTATTAAACCAACCGCTCTAAGTATTAAAACAGGCTAGACATTCTGTTTAAATCAGACTGAATTGCACCAGCTGTCACTTCACGACCAGCACCTGGGCCACGAATAACCAATGGATTATCTTTGTACCATTTGCTCTCAATCGCAAAGATGTTGTCGCAAGGCAGTAAGTTCGCCAGAGCGTGTTCTTTAGATAACGCTTCAACGCCTACCGTTGCCTTACCATTCTTCTCTAAACGCGCTACGTAACGAAGGACCTTCTGTTGAGACTGCGCTTTCTCTAAACGCTCGGCCAACTCTTCACTCAGTACAGAAGCTTTATCAAAGAAGTCATCCACTGACAGATCTTGTAATTCTTCAGGTACCAATGATTCTACTTTGACGTTTTCAGGCTCAATATCTAAACCCGATTCACGCGCCAGAATCACTAGCTTACGCATCACGTCAGAGCCATCGAGGTCAGCACGAGGATCCGGTTCCGTCAGGCCTTGTTGCCACGCTAAATCAACCAACTCGCTGAACGGCACAGTGCCATCAAACTGTTGGAATAACCAAGATAGAGTGCCCGAGAAGATACCTGACAGAGCAATAATATCGTCACCGCTTTCGCGCAGGTCACGTACCGTGTGGTTAATCGGTAAGCCAGCACCCACTGTCGCATTGTACAGCCAATGACGGCTGATCTTAGCGAAAGCATCTTGTACCTGATGGTAATACTCGCTTGATGCAGAACCTGCCACCTTGTTAGCTGAGATCAGGTGGATACCTTGTTGTGCGACTTGCAGGTATTTTGCAGCAAGCACCGGGCTTGCCGTGACATCGAGTACTACAGCTTCATCGTAACCCTGAATAGAACCCAAACGCTCTAGCCAGTCGTTGCCGTTATTGGCAATCGCTTCATCATCAAAACGCTTGCTCACAGAAGTCGCATCAATGCCTTGATCATCGAACCAATAAGTTTGGCTATCAATCACCGCAACCAATTCAAAGTTCATTCCACGACGCTTTTCAAGTTCCGCTTTTTGCTCAGCAAACAGGCTTAACCAACTTGAACCAATATTGCCCTTGCCACATAAAGCAATCGCAACACGCTTCTGCGCTTGGAACAGTTGAGAGTGAATGCCTTTCACTAGGCTTGATGTTTCACTCTTACGAATCACAGCCACTAAGCTCAAGCCAGAGTTCGCTTCTGAGATAAACTCAACCGGTGAGCTCTTGAGTTGTTGGTAGAATCCATAACAATGGTTCGGGTTCTTAGTCACACCAGCACCCACCGCCGCAATCAGAGAGAAGCCTTCTTTAAGCTTAATTTCCGCTTCAATCGCGTGGTCTTGTAGATATTCCAACGCACCACCAGCAATCTCTTCCGTGTAGGCAAGGCGCAAGCAGTGCTGATCCGGTTCAAGCTCATAAGCAAGCGGCTCAAGTTGAGCTCGCTTAAGGCCTTCAAGGACTTCACTTTCTAAGCGGTCAAAATCATGGCCATGACCAAAGGTCAGCTGAACGATCAGAACTTCATCCAGAGAGGTAATAATTTTTGCGCCGCGACCCGATGCCAGTACACGCTCTATTTGTGTAGAGCCCGCCTCCGGCTGGTAGCTGCAGCGCAAGCTGAGATCCATAGCACTTTGAGCCACAGGCTGTAGCGTTCGGCTATGGAGCACTGGAGCCGCCAGACGAGCGAGTTCACTCGCTTCATCAAGGCGAAGCAGAGGCAACAAACACGCATCCGAAACCAAACGAGGGTCAGCGCTGTAAACGCCCGCCACGTCACTCCAAATCGTCACACGTTCAACTTCAGCCAAGGCGCCAATCACGGTTGCTGAGTAATCTGAACCGTTACGACCAAGCAGTACTGTTTCACCTTCGCAGTTCTGAGCCATAAAGCCCGTAATCACCACTCGGCAATGCGTATGCTGAGCCAAAACTTCTTTAATCAGAGGATAAGAACGCGCGCGATCCACTTCGGGTTGAGCACCCGCTTCTGCACGTAAAAAGGCACGCGCATCTTGAGCAACTGCTTGTAAGTCATGTTGGCACAACAGAGCGGCTAACAAACGTGAAGACCAAACCTCACCGTGTCCTAACACCTGTGCTTTTTGCGATTCGCTTAGAGGAGCAGTTAGCTCACCTAAAGCAGTAAATTCTTGTTGAATAGTGGCCGTTAGCTGAGCCGCAGACTCACCTTCAAGCAGCGCTTCAATCAGCTCAAGCTGGAACTGACGAAGGGTTTGTAGACATTCATGCGCAATACGACCATCTTTGTCGAGCGCTTCAACAAACTCAATCAAGCGGTTAGTTGTTTTACC
Organism: Vibrio sp. 10N.222.54.E6; assembly: GCF_041473955.1. Lineage (NCBI taxonomy): Bacteria > Pseudomonadati > Pseudomonadota > Gammaproteobacteria > Vibrionales > Vibrionaceae > Vibrio > Vibrio sp. 10N.222.54.E6. The sequence goes on from NZ_JBFRTD010000009.1 coordinate 61,979, forward strand.
CGCAGCCGATACCACGACCAAGTCAGTAGATGACGAGTATTCTCTAAGAATATTGACCACGCGTTGGTAACACTCAGGGTTCGCTAAACTGCTGCCACCAAATTTATGTAGCTGGCGAAAGGTTGTCATTATTAAACCTCCCCTTCTGCGATAAAGCCTTGTGTTTTTTCAAACGCTTGCTTGAGATCATCAATCAAGTCTTCTGCATCTTCAAGGCCAACAGAAAGGCGCAGTAATTGTTGAGAAACACCCGCTTCTGCTAAGGCTTCTTCGCCCATAGCACGGTGAGTCATCGACGCTGGGTGACAAATCAGGCTTTCAACACCGCCCAATGATTCAGCCAAAGAAAATAGCTCTAATTTATCCACAAAATATTTAAGTGCTTCAAAAGATCCCGAAAATTCAAAGCTCAGCATGGAACCAAAGCCCAACTGCTGTTTCTTCGCGATCTCGTGACCCGGATGTTCAGGAAGGCTTGGGTGGTAAATCGTACCCACCAGATCTTGTTGTTGCAGAGCCGTCAGAATTTCACGTGAGCTCTCTTCGTGAACGCGCATACGTGCACCTAGCGTACGAATACCACGTAGCGTCATGTAGCTATCAAATGGTGTGCCGGTTGCACCAATACAGTTACCCCACCATGATAGCTCTTCAGCGTGCTCTTCAGTTTTAGTGACCACAACGCCGCCAATAACATCTGAGTGTCCGTTGATGTATTTAGTGGTTGAGTGGATAACAAAATCCGCACCCAGCTCTAAAGGCTTTTGGAACACAGGCGTCAAAAACGTGTTGTCGACAGCAACCAGAGCACCTACTTCTTTCGCTTTACGGCAAGTTTCTGCAATATCAACCACACGAACCAATGGATTCGATGGCGTTTCGATTAAGATTAACTTTGGCTTAAGCGCGATCGCCGCATCCAGTGCAGCTTGATCCGATTGATCAACAAACAGAACTTTGAAGTCACCTTTGAGTGAGCGTGTGTTAAACAGACGGTAAGTACCGCCATAGCAGTCGTGCGGTGCAATAATAAGATCATCGCCACCTAAGAAAGCGGATACCCATAAGTTAAGTGCCGACGTACCGCAGTTAGTGACAACCGCGCCTTTGCCTGATTCAAGCTCAAACAGTGCCGTTTCTAATAGACCGCGGTTTGGGTTACCAGAACGGGTATAATCATACTTTGGCACTTCACCAAAAGCGGGAAACCCATAGTTAGTCGAAAGATAAATAGGTGGGACAACGGCATGGTGTTGCGTGTCTGACTCGATGCCAGTACGTACTGCGATGGTTGCTGGCTTCCGGCTGCTCATAGGTGCTTCCTTACAAGTTTTGCGTCTGAGAATCACAGCTGCTTGTCGGCATTTTGTGGCTGTGTTAGATATATGTTACTCACTTTACTTTCATAAACGTGAGACGTCAACACTTCTGGACGTCTATATGTCTTTGCTTATGGCAGTAAATCCCGCTAAAATCAGCACTATTAATTTATTCTAACAACTAAAGTGATGAAGGTACGCAATGGCCGACTGGAATGGTGAATACATAAGCCCATATGCTGAGCATGGAAAGAAAAGCGAACAAGTAAAGAAAATTACAGTTTCTATCCCTCTAAAAGTGTTAAAGGTTCTTACTGACGAGCGCACTCGCCGCCAGATCAATAACCTACGCCATGCAACAAACAGTGAGCTACTGTGCGAAGCCTTTCTACATGCGTACACAGGCCAACCACTGCCAACGGATGAAGACCTTCGTAAAGATCGTCCAGACGACATCCCGACTGAAGTCAAAAAACTGATGACAGAGATGGGCATCGAGTTCGAAGCGTTTGACGAAGAATAAAAACAACTCAGTCACCGCCTTCATTATTGATTCGCTATAGCTGAACCCTATTTGTCACATCACCCACTACGTTATCTGTAGCTGCGCTGTGAATGATAGACATAAAAAAACCGACTCCTATGAGTCGGTTTTTTATTATTCTTTTTCGCTCAATAGAGCAACAGCTATTAAGCTATTAAGCTATTAAGGCATTAAGGCATTAAGCCATATAGTTAGCAGGCATCTCAATTCGAGCAACGCCAGACTCAACAGCCGCTTCAGCAACTGCTTTTGCAACACGAGGAAGCAGACGCGGGTCCATTGGCTTAGGAATGATGTAACCCTTACCGAACTCCAGTGCAGTCTCGCCCGCAGCTGCCAGTACTTCAGCTGGAACTTCTTCTTTTGCTAGTTCACGAATCGCTTTAACCGCCGCTAGCTTCATTTCGTCATTGATTTCGCTCGCACGCACGTCTAGTGCACCACGGAAAATGAATGGGAAACAAAGTACGTTGTTTACTTGGTTAGGGTAATCACTACGGCCAGTACCCATGATTAGGTCAGAACGAACTTCATGTGCAAGCTCAGGTTTGATCTCTGGATCTGGGTTTGAACATGCAAACACAACAGGCTTATCAGCCATCAGCGTAAGTGCCTTAGCTGGTAGCAGATTAGGACCCGATACACCCAAGAACAGGTCAGCGCCTTCGATAACATCTTCAAGCGTGCGCTTGTCGGTGTTATTTGCGAACAGCTCTTTGTATTCATTCAAGTCATCACGACGAGTGTGGATCACACCTTTACGGTCAAGCATGTAGATCTTCTCACGCTGAGCGCCACACTTAATCAGTAGCTCCATACAAGCAACCGCTGCTGCGCCAGCACCTAAACAAACGATCTTACACTCTTCCAGTTTCTTACCTTGAAGCTCGATCGCGTTAAGCATACCCGCTGCCGTTACAATCGCAGTACCGTGTTGATCATCATGGAAAACAGGTACATCACAACGCTCAATCAGGCGACGCTCGATTTCAAAACAGTCTGGTGCTTTGATGTCTTCTAGGTTAATACCACCAAATGTATCTGCGATATTCGCAACCGTATCAACGAACTCATCGATTGTGCGGTGTTTTACTTCAATATCGATAGAATCTAAACCAGCAAAACGCTTAAACAGTAGCGCTTTACCTTCCATGACCGGTTTAGAAGCAATAGGACCAAGATTACCTAAGCCAAGAATTGCAGTACCGTTAGAGATAACTGCAACCATGTTGCCTTTACCTGTGTACTTATAAACGTTATCGACATTCTGTGCGATCTCGCGAACAGGCTCAGCTACGCCAGGGCTGTATGCCAGTGCTAGGTCTTCTGCAGAGTTTGCAGGCTTCGTCAGTTCTACGGCAATTTTGCCTGGAATTGGGAACTCATGATAATCAAGAGCTTGCTGACGGAATTGTTCTTGAGGCGATAATTCTTGAGGGGATTGATCTTGGCGGCTGTCTTCAGACATAGGTGTAGGTTCCTAGGATATTATTATTTGGGGGATCTTGTTCATGTTAATGGATGTACTTCAAAGTTCCTAGGTGGTTGAAGCATCTGTATCATTAAAAAACGAGATTTCACTACTAATAAGACCAGTGGGCAGTTGAAATTACTGTCGCCTGCTCAACTTTAGAGCGAATTTCGAGGAAGGAGTGTTGGGGTAAGCGATGAAATAAAATTTACGCCAGTAACCTACCACTTTAAATGAGCTAATAATGAAATACGATTCAGTATTTTTTCAAATTTAAGGCAACAAAAAAGGACACCGAAGTGTCCTTTTTATGTCTAAATAGCGAGAATTACTTCTTGCTAGAAAGAGCACCGAAACGCTTGTTGAAGCGATCAACACGGCCGCCCGTATCTACGATACGTTGCTTACCAGTGTAAAACGGGTGACATTTGTCACATACGTCTAGGTGGATTGATTCTTTTGCTAGCGTTGAGTTGAACTCAAATGTGTTGCCGCAAGAACAAGTTGCAGAAACTGCTTTGTATTCTGGGTGGATACCAACTTTCATGGGAAAACCTCAATTAGGCCGTGTCGCCATCCGATTCTAAGCCGGACACCACACGTAGTTAAAAAATAAATAAAGACACCGCTGTATCACTAAACCGCGATAAAGCCATACCTTTAAGGCGCAGTATAGTAATGAATCTGTGAGGTAGGATCAACTGATTTGATACATTTTTCACCAACACTGTCCTTAAACCTTCTATTAAGCGTTATTTTCTGGCTCCAGTAGCATTCAAGCCTCAAGTAAGCTCTGTCATCTAAACTGCTCCTCGAATTTAACGCCCTTATCCATTAGACTGTTCGCTCTCGTCAACTCAGATAAAGCCGTCCCTTTATGCGTCCAATGATTGCCCGTGTGGCACTGCCTGTTCCACTCGACAAGCAGTTCGATTACAAGATTCCTAGCCACCTATTTCCGATTATTGGCGGTCGAGTCTCTGTGCCTTTTGGACGACAAACCTTAACAGGCATTGTTACGGCTCTGGTTAACGAATCTGAATTCGAGTTAGACAAACTCAAGCCCATTAAAGCCTTACTAGACAACCAACCCGTTTGGCCGGAATCGGTCTACTCACTCTTGGTATGGTGCAGCCAGTTCTATCAGTATCCACTAGGTGAAACCTTGGCCAACGCACTACCAAGCGCCTTACGAAAGGGCAAAGCGGCCGATTTCGCGACGCTTGTTGAATGGCAACTGACCCCATCAGGTAGAGATCAACTGATGCAAGGCTTTGGTCGTGCCGTCAAACAAGCCAAAGTAATGCACATGCTTGAGCACGGCCCTGTTCCCCATCAAGAATTCATCGATGAAGAAGTGGGCAGCGCGGTACTTAAGACGTTGGAAGAGAAAGGCTGGGTTGAATCGGTAGAGAAAAAGCCGAAACGCCAGCCGTGGCCAGTTGAGCTCGAAAACGATCAAGATAAGCCAAAACTCAGTGAAGAACAGGCTATAGCAATAGCGACAGTAAATAGTCAAACCGACTTCGGTTGCTTCTTGCTAGAGGGTGTAACTGGCTCAGGTAAGACCGAAGTCTACCTGAATATGATCAAGCCGATTCTCGACCAAGGTAAACAAGCGTTAGTGTTAGTGCCCGAGATCGGTCTAACCCCTCAAACGATTAACCGCTTTAAGCGACGCTTTAATGTTCCAGTTGAGGTTATCCATTCTGGTTTAAACGATTCTGAGCGACTAAATGCTTGGTTGTCGGCGCGTGATAAAATAGCGGGCATTGTGATCGGTACTCGTTCAGCTCTGTTCACACCGTTCGCGGATCTGGGCATTATCATTGTCGATGAAGAGCACGACGCCTCTTACAAGCAGCAAGATAGCCTACGCTACCACGCTCGTGATGTTGCCATCATGCGTGCTCATAAAGCGCAGATTCCGGTTGTGCTAGGCTCGGCGACTCCGGCCTTTGAAACGCTGCACAACGCTCAGATCGGTAAATACAGTTACCTCACCCTGACCTCACGCGCAGGTGTCGCGCTGCCGACCACCAATAAAGTGTTGGACGTTAAGGGGGAATATCTAGAAAGTGGCTTGTCTGCGTCGTTGATTGCTGAAATGCAAAGACACCTCAAAGCAGGCAACCAAGTGATGTTGTTCCTCAATCGTCGTGGGTTTTCTCCCGCATTAATGTGTCACGATTGTGGTTGGACAGCGGAATGTAAGCGTTGTGATGCCTACTACACCTATCATCAATACAGCAATGAGATGCGCTGCCACCATTGTGGATCGCAGCAGCATATCGTGCACAATTGCCAAGGCTGTGGTTCGGCTAATTTAGTGACTGTAGGTGTCGGCACCGAGCAACTTGAAACACAACTTGGTCAACTATTCCCTGAATACAAAACCATTCGCATTGACCGAGACAGCACTCGCCGAAAAGGCAGTTTAGAAAGCGCGTTAGAATCGATTCGTAAAGGTGAATACCAAATTCTGATTGGTACACAGATGCTTGCTAAAGGGCATCACTTCCCAGATGTCACACTTGTGGCATTGCTGGACGTTGATGCCTCTTTATATAGCAGTGACTTTCGCGCCTCTGAGCGATTGGCTCAATTGTTTACTCAAGTCGCCGGTCGAGCAGGACGAGCCAGTAAGCCGGGGGAAGTTATCTTACAAACTCACCATCCAGAACACGGCTTATTACAGGCATTACTGCACAAAAACTACAACCACTTTGCTCAAACTGCATTGGCAGAGCGTAAACAAGCGATGTTGCCACCTTATACCTTCATGACTTTGTTTAGAGCGGAAGCCAATGACACTCGCTTAGTGGAAGAGTTTTTGCGTCAAGTGCGCCACACATTGGAATCGCATCCGTTATTTGACCAATATTGCATGGTGCTAGGACCAACCCCTGCACCACTAGCCAAACGAGCAGGTAAATCGCGCTGGCAGCTTATTTTACAAACACAGACTCGCTCGTTGATGCAAAAGCTATTAATGAGCGCCAAGCCAGCAATCAATATGTTACCCGCTGCGAAAAAAGTCCGTTGGTCACTCGATATTGAGCCGCAAGATCTGAGCTAAACCCACTTGGGTTAAAACTAATGATAAGTTTGTTCACAAATATTTCATATTTCTCGTGAGCAACTTCACACTAGTCATGTGATTTTTGTTAATCTAGCCGTAACTTTACATGGGTGAAACGAATAAAATATTGCAATAAAAAAAGTGTTAGCAACACTTTCACAATATCTATTCGATTACATTTATTATTCATGCCTTAGATACTTAGGCAGCAAAGGAATTAAAAAGAGGGTTTAATTTATGGCGACAATGAAGGATGTTGCCCAGCTAGCAGGCGTTTCAACAGCCACGGTATCACGTGCATTGATGAACCCTGAAAAAGTCTCGGTTTCTACTCGTAAGCGAGTTGAGACAGCAGTACTTGAAGCTGGATACTCACCCAATACATTAGCTAGAAACTTACGTCGCAACGAATCAAAAACCATCATCACTATTGTTCCTGATATCTGTGACCCGTATTTCGCAGAGATCATTCGTGGTATCGAAGATGCCGCAGTAGAAAATGACTACCTCGTTTTACTGGGTGATAGCGGCCAACAGAAGAAGCGTGAGTCTTCATTTGTTAACTTAGTATTCACCAAACAAGCTGACGGCATGCTACTACTTGGCACCGACCACCCGTTTGATGTCAGTAAGCCTGAACAAAAAAATTTACCGCCGATGGTGATGGCGTGTGAGTTTGCCCCTGAGCTTGAACTCCCTACCGTACACATCGATAACCTGACCTCAGCATTTGAAGCGGTGAACTACCTAGCTCAGTTAGGCCATAAACGTATCGCTCAAATCTCAGGGCCCATATCGGCAACGCTGTGTAAATTCCGCCAACAAGGTTACCAACAAGCGCTACGTCGTGCAGGAGTATCAATGAATCCTGCCTACAGCACTGTCGGTGACTTTACCTTTGAAGCGGGCGCTCAAGCTGTTCGTCAATTACTCGCTCTTCCTGAACAACCTACAGCGATCTTCTGTCATAACGATGCGATGGCCATCGGCGCGATTCAAGAAGCGAAAAAATTAGGCTTACGCGTTCCTCAAGACCTATCGATTGTCGGCTTTGATGACATCCAATTCGCTCAATACTGCGATCCACCGCTAACCACTATTTCTCAGCCTCGTTATGAGATTGGACGCCAAGCAATGTTGATGATGCTCGACGTACTTAAAGGCAACGATGTGCAAGCGGGGTCGCGCCTGCTTGAAGCCAAATTAGTCGTTCGAGGTAGTACAGCGCCGCCTCGAATCTAATCTGAAGAAATATCCTTATAATTCTGCGGCACATTTTGATGTGCCGCTTCCATTTCTGCACTGTTATCCTCGCTCAATCTGGATTACCATGAGAGCAGAATCAGCAACTATTGAATTGTCTTGTGGCTAATAGAGATTATGTAAAGCGCGGTCGTGGCACGAAAAAACCGACCAAGAAACAAGCCCCTCGCCGTAAACCATGGCGTAGTGGTCTTTTGGCGATCCTCCTTGCCGGTGGTTTTGGTTACGGCCTTTACCTATTGAGTAATGATCCTGAGCCGCCAGCACCGACTCCAGTGGTAACCAAACCAAAGCCTAAGCCGAAACCAGCAAAAGTAATTCCGCCCCCTCCAGAGGAGAAGTGGGATTACGTTGAAACCTTGCCAAGTCGTGAGATTGAAGTAAAAGCCAAAGAGCAACAGATCTCGAAGATCCCTTACATCATGCAATGTGGCGCGTACAAAACCTCAAGCCAAGCTGAAGCACGTAAGTTGGATATTGCTTTCCAAGGTATCTCAAGTTCAATCCGTAAAAAAGATGGAAGTAGCTGGTACCGTGTGGTTCTAGGGCCATATAAATTGAAGCGTGATGCAGAGCGAGATCGCCATAAGCTGCAGCGAGCGAAAATCGAACCTTGTGCTATTTGGAAAGACACCGAGTAGTTATAGATTTAGCCGCAGAAGCAGAAGCAGAAAAACCAAACACCGAAAGCCTCCCATTGTGGAGGTTTTCTTTTATCTACACCCTTTAGCCAAATTTCCTTACAACTTCCGCCGATAAGTTGCGCGACATCACTCGACCTTCCTTGAATTATCCGAGCACCATCCTCATATACTTTTTATACCCAAAGATAAGAAATATTAAGAGGCCCTACTCGTGACTACCATTGTATCTGTACGTCGTAATAATAAAGTCGTCATCGCGGGTGATGGACAAGTATCTCTAGGCAACACCGTAATGAAGGGCAATGCCCGTAAAGTACGTCGCCTATACAACAACAAAGTACTGGCCGGTTTTGCTGGCGGTACGGCAGATGCTTTCACGCTATTCGAAAAATTTGAAAGCAAGCTGCAAATGCACCAAGGCCACCTAACCAAAGCTGCCGTTGAGCTGGCGAAGGATTGGCGTAGCGACCGTGCTCTACGTAAATTAGAAGCACTGCTAGCAGTAGCGGATGAAACTGCTTCATTGATCATCACAGGTAACGGTGACGTAGTTCAACCAGAGAACGACCTGATTGCTATCGGTTCGGGCGGTAACTTCGCTCAAGCAGCAGCCACTGCACTATTAGAAAATACAGATTTAGATGCGCGTGAAATCGCAGAAAAGTCGCTGAACATTGCGGGCGATATCTGTGTATTCACCAACCATCACCACACTATTGAAGAACTAGAAAGCACCGTTGAGCTACCAAAACCAGAGTAACGACCGCTTCCATCAATAACGTTGTATTCAACAGTGATTAAAGAATTAAGGAAAAACCATGTCTGAGATGACTCCTCGCGAAATTGTTCACGAACTCAATCGCCACATTATTGGCCAAGACAACGCTAAGCGCTCAGTGGCTATCGCTCTTCGTAACCGCTGGCGTCGTATGCAGCTTGAAGAAAGTCTGCGTGTTGAAGTATCACCAAAAAACATCCTGATGATCGGCCCAACCGGTGTAGGTAAAACTGAAATTGCTCGCCGTCTAGCTAAACTAGCAAACGCGCCTTTCATCAAGGTAGAAGCGACTAAGTTCACTGAAGTTGGCTACGTTGGTAAAGAAGTTGAGACCATCATCCGTGATCTAACGGACGTTGCCATCAAGATGACACACCAACAAGCGATGGAAAAAGTACAGTACCGCGCTGAAGAACAAGCTGAAGAACGCATTCTTGATGCCCTTCTACCACCAGCACGTGATGCTTGGGGTCAGAACGAGCAATCAACTGAAGATACCACTTCTTCAAACACTCGTCAGATTTTCCGCAAGAAACTGCGTGAAGGTAAGCTAGATGACAAAGAGATTGAAGTTGATGTAGCGGCGCCACAAATGGGTGTTGAAATCATGTCACCTCCAGGCATGGAAGAGATGACAAACCAGCTACAAGGCATGTTCCAAAACCTCGCTGGCGATACCAAGAAAAAGCGTAAGATGAAAATCAAAGACGCATTCAAAGCACTAACGGAAGAAGAAGCTGCGAAGCTTGTGAACCAAGAAGAGCTAAAAGAGAGCGCGATCTTCAACGCTGAAAACAACGGCATCGTATTCATCGATGAGATCGACAAAATCTGTAAGCGTGGCGACAGCTCTGGCCCAGACGTATCTCGTGAAGGTGTTCAGCGTGACCTGCTCCCTCTTATCGAAGGCAGCACAGTATCAACTAAGCACGGTATGGTTAAAACTGACCACATCTTGTTTATCACTTCAGGTGCATTCCAAGTGGCTAAGCCATCTGATCTGATCCCTGAATTGCAAGGTCGTCTGCCAATCCGTGTCGAACTAGAAGCACTATCAGCACATGATTTCAAACGTATTCTTACTGAGCCAAAGGCATCACTGACAGAACAGTACATTGCCCTGATGAAAACAGAAGATGTCGGCATTGAGTTCACTGAAGATGGCATCAACCAAATTGCTGACGCAGCATGGCGTGTGAACGAAACCACTGAAAACATCGGTGCGCGTCGTCTACATACCGTCATGGAGCGCCTAATGGATGAGATTTCATTCGACGCAACAGACCGAGCAGGCAGCAAATTAGTGATTGATGAAGCTTATGTAATATCTAAGCTTGGCGAGCTCGTAGAAGACGAAGACCTAAGTCGCTTCATCCTGTAGCACAAGAAACTCCAACTTATTGCTCTATCTCAAAGAAATAGCAGCTAATAAGCGAATTCAAGGCCCACTTTCGAGTGGGCTTTTTATTACCCGAAAAATGGGCGTATACTCAAATCACAGTATGAAACGAAGACTTACAAAGAATTAGACCTACGATGAAACAATCTCTACTGATTTGGCTTGATGCCGCACGCCCAAAAACTCTGCCTCTCGCACTTGTCTCTATTCTTACAGGAAGTAGTTTAGCGTTCGCTGGTGGTCATTTTTCTTTATCAATAGCCCTGCTGGCATTTTTAACCGCCACTCTATTACAGATTCTGTCGAACTTAGCCAATGACTATGGCGACGCGGTAAAAGGCACAGACAACGAAAACCGTCTAGGGCCAACACGTGCAATGCAATCTGGCGCGGTGACCGCGAAAACCATGAAGCAAGCGATCATCCTCAACATCGTATTTACCATGCTCGCAGGGCTGATTCTTATCTTTCATGCCTTAACCTCGATTGAGAGTATCTTATCTTTCATTGCGTTAGGCGTATTAGCCATTGTTGCAGCCATCGCTTACACCGTCGGCAATAAACCTTATGGTTATATTGGCCTTGGTGACTTATCGGTATTTATCTTCTTCGGTTTGTTAGGCGTTTCAGGGACTTATTTCTTACACACTGGCCATGTTGAACCAAGCCTGTTTCTGCCTGCACTAGGCTGCGGATTGATGGCGGTTGCGGTACTCAATATCAACAACATGCGTGATATCGAAAACGACAGCGAATGTGGTAAGCGCACCATGGCGGTTCGCCTAGGGCAACGCAAAGCCAAGCACTATCATTTTGCACTGCTTGGGCTCGCCCTTGCCTCTTTCGCTATCTACCTGCTGATTCAAGAAAAACCGGTCTGGATCAGCCTGCCGTTTTTACTAAGCATTATTATTGTTTATAAGCACGGTAAGGCCGTTTGGGAAACCGAAAAGCCAGCGCAGATTGCACCAATGATGCCCGTGATAGTGAAATGTTCACTGGTCACTAACCTATTGTTTGCAGGGGTTGTCGTAGCTCAAACTCTATTGAGTTAAATAAGACTAATCATTGCAAAGGGATCAAGCACCGATATACTCAAAGTAAGCTCATTGTTCAAAAGGTATACTAATGGAATACAACACTTCAGCACTGTGCGACATATATTTGGATCAAGTTGATGTCGTGGAGCCAATGTTCAGCAACTTCGGTGGACGTGCATCCTTCGCAGGACAGATCACGACATTAAAGTGTTTTGAAGACAATGCTTTAATTCGCTCCGTATTAGAACAAGATGGTTTGGGGCGTGTGTTGTTAATCGATGGTGGCGGCTCACTGCGTAAAGCGCTGATCGATGCTGAGATTGCCCTACTTGCTGAAGACAATGAGTGGGAAGGTATTGTGGTTTACGGCTGCGTACGCGAAGTCGATGAGTTAGAAGACATGAATCTTGGTATTCAGGCTTTAGCCTCTATTCCTGTGGGTGCAAGCCAAGAAGGTGTCGGCGAATTGGATGTACCTGTGAACTTTGGCAGCGTGACCTTCTTACCTGAAGATTACCTCTATGCAGACAACACTGGCATTATTCTTTCGGCAGAGCCTTTGGATGTAGAACTCGATCTGGATGTTGAAGAAGAAGAGGCCGAGTAACTCACTCAGCTTCAAATAATAAAACAAGCCAAAGAACACAAAGCATAAGAATACAAACGAAAACGCCCGCTACTGAGTAGCGGGCGTTTTTTTAAATCTGAAGAGTCGATTACTCTACGTCATCCATTTTACCAAGAAGGTTACGGATGCGATCTTGCCATGCTGAATGCTCTTCCTGCATTTGCTGAGTTTTTTGCTCTAGCTCGTGACGGCTTGCTTTAAGCTCACCAGCTTCTGTTGCTAGTGCTTGTTTCTCTTCTTTAAGCTCTTCCACTTCCATTTGAAGAAGTGCAATTGTATCTACTGCTGTTTGAATTTTTGCTTCTAGCTGCTCTAGTACTTCAAAAGACATTCTGGCCTACCTTTAAGTTATCCGTTTGATGGTGAAGGTTCACTCCACTTATTTCCCCATTCTACTCAGCAGAGCAAGGATAAACACTCAATATATTCGATATTTTGCGCCATTCGATGAAAAAAACAGCGCTTTTTACCGAATATTGACGTGAGTGATTACCGCCACAAGGGCAAACCGATTATTTTGATGAATAATAACTGTTTTCCACTGCGAATTGATCGAGAGCAATCTCCAAAAAACAAAAAAGCAAACGTTTCCTTTGGGATATGGTAAAATTCGCCGCGAAATTTCTATTCCCCCTTTGATAATTTTGGAGTCCGCATGAAACGCGATTTAGCAATGTCATTCTCTCGTGTCACAGAAGGTGCAGCACTAGCTGGTTACAAGTGGCTTGGTCGTGGCGATAAAAACGCTGCAGATGGCGCTGCTGTAGAAGTAATGCGTAGCCTACTAAACAAAACCGAAATTAGCGGTGAGATTGTTATCGGCGAAGGTGAAATCGATGATGCACCTATGCTATATATCGGTGAAAACGTCGGTGTGGGCGGCGATGCTGTCGATATCGCCGTAGACCCAATTGAAGGGACTCGCATGACAGCTATGGGTCAATCAAATGCATTGGCGGTATTGGCTGCAGGCGAAAAAGGCAGCTTCCTTAAAGCGCCTGACATGTACATGGAAAAATTGGTTGTTGGCCCTGGCGCTAAAGGCGTAATTGACCTAGAGCTGCCACTAACAGAAAACCTAGAAAACATCGCGAAAGCATTAGGTAAAACACTCGATACGCTAGTAGTAACCACACTGGCTAAGCCTCGTCACGATCAAGTCATTGCCGACATGCAAGCCATGGGCGTTCGTGTATTTGCTGTACCAGACGGTGATGTTGCTGCTTCTATCCTAACGTGTATGCCAGACAGCGAAGTAGACGTAATGTACTGCATCGGCGGCGCGCCTGAAGGTGTCGTTTCTGCTGCTGTTATTCGCGCACTCGACGGTGACATGCACGCTCGTCTTCTTCCTCGTCATGAAGTAAAAGGCGATACAGAAGAGAACCGCAAGCACGGTGAGCTTGAACTAGAGCGTTGTGCAGAAATGGGCGTAACGGCAGGCATCGTCTTGAAAATGGAAGACATGGCACGCAGCGATAATGTTGTATTCTCGGCAACAGGTATTACTAAGGGTGATCTTCTAGAGGGCATCACTCGCACAGGCAATATCGCAACCACAGAAACTCTGCTTATCCGTGGTCGCTGTCGTACGATTCGCCGCATCAAATCTATCCACTACCTAGAGCGTAAAGACCCAGAAGTAATCGGTCACATCCTGTAGACCTAAACTAGCTCTAACAGAAACGTTCCAAGGCTGATACCAAGTATCAGCCTTTTGTTTTATTAGTGCACCAGAATCTCACCATTTGCTGTCGCTAGAGTAAAACGCTGTCTATATAGTAAATCCCCATCAATATAGTAAATGGTTTGCTTTATAAACACCTTGCCTCATAATAGTAAGGTTGATGAGGTAGGGATAGTATGAAAACAAGCGACAAAATCTTACAGACCATTAAGCGTCAAGGCGCGGTAACCGCGAAACAACTGTCAGAAGAGTTTGGCATGACGACAATGGGTGCAAGGCAACATCTGCAAAGTCTGGAAGATGACGGTATTCTTGCGTTTCATGATGTGAAAGTAAAAGTGGGTCGCCCGACTCGCCACTGGTCCCTGACTCAACAAGGCCATAGCCAATTTTCAGACCGACACGGTGAACTCACTATTCAAGTAATTGATGCCGTAGAAAATCTATTTGGTCAAGAAGGGTTGGCTAAGGTTGCTGCCGAGCGAGAACAACACACTCTGAAGCAGTATCAATCTGCACTGTCTGGCTGTGATTCGCTCATGAGTAAGCTTGAAAAACTCACACAGCTTCGTGAAGACGAAGGCTACATGGCTGAACTTCAAGAGCATGATGAGCACTACATCTTAATTGAGAACCACTGCCCCATCTGTAAAGCAGCAACTCGCTGCCCTAGCCTATGCCAATCTGAGCTCAATGTTTTCACTGAACTGCTCAAAAATGAGTGTCATGTAAGCCGCACTGAACACATTATTGCCGGCGAGAGACGCTGTACTTATACCTTAACGCCCACGCCTTTATCGTAATACCAAGTGCTAAGGGCTAGTCCCAACCCACCGATTCCGTCTCAATATTGAGAAAATGAGAATAGATTAAAATTTGTACAAATTTATTTCTTAAGCTTAAAGCATATGAAACACGCTTAATGCTAAGGAAGGAATCATGGCACAGCCACAGCCAAATCAAAAACTGCCCCCCTTTGATGAACTGGTCCAACTCGCCAAAAGCGATCCGAAAGCATTCAATCAATTCAAACACGAAATGTGCGAGCAGATGATTTGTTCGGCCTCGGAAACTATGCAAGACAGGCTACGCGCTCAGCAAAGTCACATCGATTTGGTGGTCGGTCGCTGTAAAAATCCACATCATGTTAATGTCGTGCTCATGCAGGAGCTTCGTTGTCAGGTCTGTAAATTCCAAGATTCACTCGAAGGTCGCTGTAGTTTTGAAGAACCTAAAACTGAAAATGTCGTGCCTTTCAGGCCGAATACAGAACCCAAAATGTACTAAAAGTAGAAAAGTATCAAAAAGAAAAAAGGGAGCGCAATGCTCCCTTTTTACTGATGAATCATCCAATCTTTAAACTGGATCTTCACCGTAATCATTACGGCCTTCTGTGCCTTTCAACAAACCACACTCAATCAGAATCCATAAGCCACACACTAACGCTGCAACGGTCGCAACCATATGGATTGGCGATACCGGCTCAGTGGTAGTCGCTGCCATTGGCGAAGCCAAACGACCCAGTACTAGGGGCACATTTAGTAGTAACCAGTAATTCGACTTATTGCGGTCGTGCCAGCGCTTAGCGGTGACCGCAAGATCTGGGATCACTAGCAGCAATAGGAATACTGGCAGTAGGATGTAAGAGTAAGCAGGGAACAACACAGAGATACCAGAAGCAAAACCAGTAATCGCTATGTAGTAGAAAATATTCCAAATCCAGTAAGTCTTACGACCAATTCTCCCTTTGAAAGAGAGCAGTAAATCTTTCATCGACATCTTAAAACACTCAAAAATTAATACGCTACCAAAAAGTTAGCAGCAAATAGTTAGTGAATCACTTTTAGTTAGTTGATTATTTTTAGCTAGTTAATCACTTTCTGAAAGCAACTTTTATCCATATCCCGTATGTTGACCGTTAGGCTACGGATATGGCTTGCCTGTTCTTGTAAGGTTTGCATTAACAAACGCGACAATTCTCTTTTCTGTTCTTCAGTACGTCCAGAAAGTAACTCGAAGCTAATATGAACAAAATCTACATTGTCCTCTTCATCACCGACCAACCAGTTATGACAGCGTAGTGAACGAGACTTCACAGAAGGTACATCAAACAAACCACAGTTTAATGTAACTTGATGAAGGTCTTCCAGTAAACCTTGGATATTCACTCGCTCATCCACTGAATTTGAGTACTCTAGAACTAGATTCGGCATTATTACTTCCTATTGTTAACGCAATCGTTTGTCCCTTAATAGCAACTAACGATGAAAAATCCGAGAAGTTAGCTATTATTCTGTCTGCCGGATCACTGATATTTGCTCAAAATCTACTCTGACCATTGAGTAAGATCCAAGAAAGTCATGACCACAGTCATGATCTGTTGATATTATTCTGTTATATTATTTCGTAATAAAGTTTACTTTTTTACATTCGATTTATTTAAATACTTTGGAGATATTCCTATGCGTCATCCTGTAGTTATGGGTAACTGGAAACTAAACGGCAGCAAAGAAATGGTTGTTGATCTACTAAACGGTCTTAACGCTGAACTTGAAGGCGTAACAGGCGTAGACGTAGCAGTTGCTCCACCAGCACTTTTCGTTGATCTTGCTGAGCGTACGCTTACTGAAGCGGGCAGCGCTATCATCCTAGGTGCTCAAAACTCTGACCTAAACAACAGCGGTGCATTCACTGGCGACATGTCTCCAGCAATGCTTAAAGAGTTCGGCGCATCTCACATCATCATCGGTCACTCTGAGCGTCGTGAATACCACGCTGAGTCTGACGAATTCGTTGCTAAGAAATTCGCATTCCTAAAAGAGAACGGCCTAACTCCAGTTCTTTGTATCGGTGAATCTGAAGCACAAAACGAAGCAGGCGAAACTGTTGCTGTATGTGCTCGTCAACTTGACGCTGTTATCAACACTCAAGGTGTTGAAGCTCTTGAAGGCGCTATCATCGCTTACGAACCAATCTGGGCTATCGGTACTGGTAAAGCAGCTACAGCTGAAGATGCACAACGCATCCACGCTCAAATCCGTGCACACATCGCAGAGAAATCTGAAGACGTTGCTAAGAAAGTTGTTATCCAATACGGCGGTTCTGTTAAGCCAGAAAACGCAGCAGCTTACTTCGCACAACCAGACATCGATGGTGCTCTAGTTGGCGGCGCAGCACTTGACGCGAAAAGCTTCGCAGCTATCGCTAAAGCAGCAGCTGAAGCAAAAGCTTAATTTAAACTTCACCGTTTAGATTAGATGAAAGGTCAACTTAGGTTGGCCTTTTTTGTGCCTGCCGTTTGTAAAAACTCAAACGACAGGCACAAAAAAACCGCTGAACAATCAGCGGTTTTTAATATTTTTTAAGCGAACGCTAAGCTTGGCTTAGAATAACTCTTCTGCAACGCGGAACAACTCAGAACGGTCTGGGTTCTGCATGTTCTCGATACAGTCGATGATATCGTGGTGAACAAGAGCTTCTTTCTCGATACCAACACAACGACCACCTTGACCTTCTTGAAGAAGGTGAACAGCGTAGTTGCCCATACGAGAAGCCAGTACACGGTCAAATGCAGTAGGACGACCACCACGTTGAATGTGACCAAGAACGGTTGCGCGAGTCTCACGACCTGTTGCCGTTTCAATCTCTTTAGCCAATTCGTTCGCGTCCATCATTAGTTCAGTTAGAGCGATAATTGCGTGCTTCTTGCCTTTCGCAATACCATCTTGGATATTGCTGATTAGCTGATCTTTATCTAGGCCAGTCTCAGGTGTAATGATGTACTCACAACCACCCGCGATTGCTGACATAAGCGTAAGGTCACCACAGTGACGGCCCATGATTTCAACAATAGAAATACGTTGGTGAGAAGAAGACGTATCACGTAGACGGTCGATTGAATCGATAACAGTGTTAAGCGCAGTTAGGTAACCGATAGTGTAATCAGTACCCGCGATATCATTATCGATTGTGCCTGGAAGACCGATACATGGGTAACCCATCTCAGTCAGTTTCTTAGCACCCATGTAAGAACCGTCACCACCGATAACAACAAGTGCTTCGATACCGTGCTTCTTAAGGTTCTCGATGCCTTTCTCACGAACAGCAACGTCTTTGAACTCAGGGAAACGTGCAGAACCTAAGAAAGTACCACCACGGTTGATCACGTCAGATACGCTTGAACGGTCAAGCTTTTCGATACGGTCTTCCACAAGGCCTTGGTAGCCGTCGTAAATGCCGTAAACTTCAATGCCAACTGATAGCGCAGTACGAACTACACCGCGAACTGCTGCGTTCATGCCTGGAGCGTCACCACCACTGGTCAAAACACCGATCTTCTTAATCATGCTCACCCTCGATTTTTGGGAATCTATTATTCAATTCTTGTTCTTGCTGATTGTATATCAACAAGATTTTAAATCTATATTTGTACGTTATGTTACATTTCCTCAACAGGAATAGCACTTAAATCACGTAAAATTATGTAACATTTCTACTTCTGTAAGAGTATTACAGTTTTACTCAATAACTTTGTTGATTCACATCAGAATCAACATTAATTGTTACTAAGGTGATTTTTGAATCACCTTCGAGTTAGCAATTTTTACTCACTTTAGTTCAAAAGCCATTCACTTGCCATTTGCTGCCTGATTTTTAGACGCATTACCATGAGTGAAATTTCTGCTGCTTCTCTGGTCCAAATACGACCGAATATGGATCTTGATGAATTAATACATCAGCATCAGGGAACACTGAAATAAGCTTGTCCTCTACTTCATCAGAAATGCGGTGTGCTTCAATCAGTGGGATATTGTCTTCGAGTTCTAAATGCAATTGAATGAAACGAACAGGCCCAGAACGGCGCGTTCTTAGTTGATGTACACCCAGTACCCCTTCCACACTCAACGATGCCTCTTTAATTTGTTTGAGCTCTTCATCGGGTAGCTTGTGATCAAGTAGAGATTGCACCGCTTCCATCGCCATTTGGTAAGCACTGTAAAGAATGTAGATGCCGATACCAATCGCGAATACCGAGTCTGCTTGACCGATACCAAACCAGCTCAGTGCTAGCGCCAGCATAATCGCCGCATTCATATAGAGGTCAGATTGATAATGCAGTGAGTCAGCCGCAATTGCTTGGCTACCCGTTTTGCTCACAACATGCTTTTGGAATCGAACCAAACCGAAGGTCATGACCATTGCGAACAAGCTGACATAAATACCAATTTCAGGAGAGTTCAGTTCATGCGGTCGGAAGAAACGTTCAATACCGTTAAGAATAAGGAAACAAGCAGAACCAGAAATAAACATCGCTTGTGCTAATGCAGCAAGAGATTCGGCCTTGCCATGACCAAAGGTATGTTCTTTATCAGCTGGCTGCAGAGAGTAACGAACCACCACAAGGTTGACGACAGAAGCGGCGATATCCAACAGTGAGTCAACAACAGAAGCTAATAAACTGACTGAGCCTGTCACCCACCACGCTGCAACCTTCACAACCAATAATATGGAGGCAATGATGGTGGCAGCCCAAGCGGCGAGCGTAACTAAACGTGCGTATTCTTGTTTCATAAATTGGCTATAAAGTGACTGATAGCACAAAGTATAACCCGCAAAACACCGATTGAATATGACAGCTAGGATCTAATACGTTCATTTTAAAGATCAAAAAAAGCGGCACTAGGCCGCTTCTTTCTAAACACTTTCAATCAATCCAGCTTTTTCAAACCATGAATTACTTGTCTTTGTTCATGCGTTTTTCCATTTTGTCCGCACATTTAGCCATGCGATCTTGCTGGATTTCTTTCAGTTGAGTCTTCTGTTCAGGTGTTAGTACGCTCATCATTTGATGTTGCTTCTTCAGCATGGTTAAACGACGCTCTGTTTGCTTCTCTACCATTTGGCTTGCTAGGTCGTTTGCCGCCGCTTCATCAAAGGTATCGGCTAGAACTAAATCTTGAACTTTCTCGTGGTGCGCTTTCATCTGCGCCATCTTGTCCGCTTTATTACCTGAATGTTTTGCTTTCATCTCAGCACGGTTCGCTTCACGTATCTCTTTTAGCTCTGCTTTTTGAGCATCCGTCAGATCCAGTTGACGCATCACTTTTTTGTCAAAGCCGCCACACTTGCCGTGCATGCCTTTGTGGTCACCTTTATCGCCACCGCCATATGCGAACGCGCTTGCTGTACCTAACATAAGTGGAAGTGCCGCAGCTACTAGTACAAGTTTCTTAGTCATTTTCATAATTTTTGCCTCAATTCGGTATAATCAGTCATGTGTTGCGTTTGTTTTCAGCGCTTAGATATAGATTAGTCTTTCCCTCGTAAAGCGACGTTTAGAAAGCGTAAAGAATCGTAAAGAGTGAAAGTTGACGAATAATTAGCAGTATTATTAACCTATAAACAACTGATTAAGGCTTCCCAATGGCGAACATTCTTCTTATTGATGACGACACCGAGCTAACCGGCTTACTTAAAGACATACTGAGCTTTGAGGGATTCACTGTTTCCGAAGCCAATGACGGCTATGCGGGGTTGGAAGCTATCAATGATGAGATAGATTTGATTCTTTTGGACGTGATGATGCCGCGCCTTAACGGTATGGAAACGCTAAAGAAACTAAGAGAAAATTGGGAAACGCCAGTACTGATGCTGACAGCTAAAGGTGAAGAGATCGACCGTGTTATTGGCCTTGAGCTTGGCGCAGATGATTACTTGCCAAAGCCTTTCAGTGACCGAGAGCTGCTCGCTCGTATTCGTGCCATCTTACGTAGAACGCAGATCAACACCGCTCCTAAAGCAGCCAGTGATAAGATTCAATATCAAGACATTGAAGTATTTCCAGGTAAACAAGAAGCTTATTGTAATGGCCAGCTTATCGATCTTACCACCACCGAGTTCGCTTTGCTGAGTCACCTAATCCAGAACCCAGGGCAAGTGATCACCAAGGAAGCGTTGAGTTTGGATGTTCTGGGTAAAAGGCTGGCGGCGTTTGACCGCGCGATAGACATGCATATATCTAATCTGCGCAAGAAGATTCCAGAACGTACTGACGGTAAGTCTCGCATCAAAACCTTACGAGGCCGTGGCTACTTATTGGTAGAGGAAGATTAATGCGTATCCCTAAAATCACCAGCTTATATGGACGTATCTTTGCTATCTTTTGGTTCACCATGTTACTGGTGCTTTTGTCGGTACTGTCACTTCCCCATTTAGACCCGCGAGTGGCGCGCGATGTGCCTGCCGATCATCTCGATAAACTCGAACGTATCGCTAAATTCACAGAAAAGCGCTACGCCAAAGAATCTAACTTGGGAAAAATAGTGTTCCAACTTGAGGCACCGCGTAGCCGCAAGGATTCTCGTGCTCGTATTTACCTAACCGACCTTGAAGGCGCGGTCCTTACATCGAAAAGACACTCAAATTACAAACTTAAAGCGATTCGTAATTTTGTTACCTCGATAGATAACCCTGAATTACCCAAGCAAAAGTTATACGGACATTACATGGTAGCAGGGCCAGTCCCTATCACACTCGCTGGAGAAGAATTACTGATGTATGCCGGAGTAAAATGGAACCAACCTCCTCCATTTTTGCTGCGCTTATTTGATAGACCTTTACAGTTATTGCTTGCGGTAATGCTAGCAAGTACCCCACTGCTATTATGGTTAGCTTGGGCATTGAGCCAACCTGCTCGTAGGCTTGAACGCGCAGCACAACGTGTGGCGAAAGGTCAGTTTGAGGTCGATCCCACACTCGAAAAAGGCACCTCAGAATTCAGACAAGCGGGTGAGAGCTTTAACCAGATGGTCGAAGCGGTTAATCAGATGATTTCGGGGCAACAACGCCTACTTTCAGATATCTCACACGAGCTACGATCGCCATTGACCCGCCTTCGCATGGCCAATGCTCTTGCGATTCGTAAACAGGGTGAGAGCCAAGAGTTAGAACGTATTGATATGGAAGCTCAGCGATTAGAGCAAATGATCAGTGAGCTACTGACGCTATCACGCATGCAGGTCGACAGCCATATTACTCGTGAGGTTCAGCCTATTTCGAGCTTATGGGAAGAGATTTTAAAAGATGCAGAATTTGAAGCTGAACAGATGGGTAAATTACTGACGTTTTCAGAGATCCCAGACCGTTCTATTTCGGGTAACCCTAAGCTACTGATGAGTGCCTTGGACAATATTACGCGCAATGCTATCTACTACGGTAAAGACCAAGTCGATGTGCAATTCGATGTTGTCCAAGATCGGCTGACGATTTGCGTAAATGATAATGGCGATGGTGTGCCTGATGACGAACTGGATTCTATCTTTAGACCTTTCTACCGAGTTTCAACGGCACGAGATCGTAACTCTGGCGGCACAGGGCTTGGCCTAACCATTACAGAGAGTGCGATTCGTCAACACAGCGGAACCATCACTGCAAGCCGTAGCCAGCTCGGTGGATTACAACTCAAAATCACCCTGCCTATCCTGCCAGTGTAATACCCCTACAAAGATCGCAGTTGATAATGATTTCCATTATCATTATGGTAAGTCCTCTAATTAAGGAGGATTTACCATGTCACACTCTTTTCCTGCTCTACCCTACGCCTACGACGCCCTAGAACCTTACATTGACGCTAAGACGATGGAAGTGCACTACAGCAAGCACCATAGAACCTACTACGATAAGTTTGTTGCGGCGATTTCTGGCAGTGAACTTGAGCAGCAATCTCTGACCGAGATCTTCGCTAACATCTCTCAGCACAGCCCTGCCGTTCGCAACAATGGCGGCGGTTACTACAACCATATTTTATATTGGAACTGCATGGCTCAAGATGGCGGGGGTGAACCAGCAGGTAAACTTGGCGACGCGATCCAAAGTACTTTCGGAGATTTCGAGACGTTCCAAGATCAGTTCGCTCAAGCGGCAATCAATACCTTCGGTTCAGGCTTTGCTTGGTTGGTAGTAGAAGAAGGACAACTGAAAATCATCTCGACCTCAAACCAAGACAACCCGTGGATGGATACCATCGCCAGCAACGGTGAGCCGATTCTTGCACTGGATGTCTGGGAACACGCCTACTACATCAGCTACCAAAACCGTCGCCCTGATTACATCAATGCATGGTGGAACGTGGTGAATTGGAATGCGGTTTCTGAAAACTACGCACAAGCACTCGCGAATAAAGCGTAAGCCAATGGTGGTGAACTGTACTCACTCAGCTTGCCACCGTATACTCTGGCTATCTTTGATTATTCTTGTGAACCAACATGTTTGATATCGCTCTATACGAACCTGAAATTGCGCCCAATACGGGTAACATCATCCGCCTATGTGCTAACTGCGGCGCAAACCTGCACCTGATTGAGCCGCTTGGCTTTGATTTTGAAGAGAAGAAAGTTCGTCGTGCTGGCTTGGATTACCACGACCTAGCGCGTGTTAAGCGTCACAAGAACCTAGAAGCCTTTCTTGAGTATCTAGAGAATGAACGCGAGGGTGACTTCCGCATCTTTGCTTGCACGACAAAGACCACAGGTCACCACGTGGATGCGAAATTCCAACAAGGTGATGTGTTGATGTTTGGCCCTGAGACACGTGGCCTGCCTGCAGAGTTCATCGAAAGCATGCCAATGGAACAACGCATTCGTATTCCAATGATGCCAGATGCGCGTAGCCTCAACCTATCTAACGCGGTTGCTATTATTGCATTCGAAGCGTGGCGACAAATGGGCTTTGAAGGCGCGGTATAACCGAACGCTCACCCCCTGCTAGCAATAAAAAAGGCTCTTACCATTATCACTTTCTTGCGAAGGATAAAGGTAAGAGCCTTTTCTGTTTTTCCCTCTATATAAAGAAGAGATAAAAACAAAGAAGAGAAAAAACGGATTAGTTTAAGCGGTTACGATCGTTGTCATCGTCTTTCTTCTCAAATTCACCCTCAAAGGTGTTGCCGTCTTTTGATTGGTCGGAGGGATCGCGATTGAATGGGTCTTGTCCAAATGGACTCTGACCAAAACCAGCCTGTCCACCCGCATGGAAACCGCCAGACATATTGGTCACCACCATTTTTTCCATCATTTTCTTAGCAATCATCGCTCTTGGTGCTGGTAGCAATACCAACATACCGAGTGCGTCCGTCATAAAGCCAGGAGTCAGCAGCAATACACCAGCAACCGCAAGCATCACGCCTTCAAGAATCTGTTGTGCTGGCATTTCGCCTTGTTGTAATCGACCTTGCACAGACATAAGTGTTTGAATGCCTTGGCTACGAACAAGCGATGCACCAACAAATGCAGTAATCAAAACCAACGCAATAGTTAGCCACAATCCTAAGAAGCCACCAACTTGAATAAATAGCCCAATCTCAATGATGGGTACGAAGATAAATAGTAATAATAAGATAGGAAACACACGCCCTCCTTTGTTACATCCAGTTTACGCTGAAAGCCCTATCAATCTCAAATTTATCCTGTAAATAAGCGTGTTTATTGACCGAGAATAACTTTGCAAAATATTGACGAAACAAAACCGAAAAAGGTGATCAACTTAATATTTTTATGCGCTAAGTACAGTATCATGTGCCACATAAGTCAGGACGGATTTATCAGCCCAATATTCTAGCGAACGGAGTATTTGCACACAGAATAGGCTAATAACTAACTATATAATCAGAATAATTCTCTAAGGATCCTGTTATGGCTAATCTATCAGAAGCTCAAGTTGAAGCTCCTCAAGCTACTCGTCTCGAAGAAGATCTACTAGGTCAACGTCATGTTCCGGCTGATGCTTACTACGGCATCCACACTCTACGCGCAGTTGAAAACTTCAACATCTCAAATGTAACGATCTCAGATGTACCTGAATTCGTTCGCGGTATGGTGATGACAAAGAAAGCAGCGGCTTTAGCAAACAAAGAGTTAGGTGTAATCCCAAGCGAAGTAGCTAAATACATCATCGAAGCTTGTGACCTCATTCTAGACACTGGTAAGTGCATGGATCAGTTCCCATCGGATGTATTCCAAGGTGGTGCTGGTACTTCTGTAAACATGAATGCTAACGAAGTTGTGGCAAACGTGGCACTTGAACTTATGGGCAAAGAAAAAGGCCAATATGAGTTCATCAACCCGAATGACCATGTAAACCGCAGCCAATCAACTAACTGTGCTTACCCAACTGGTTTCCGTATCTCAGTTTACAACAGCGTTCGTAAACTGATTGACGCTATCGAATACCTAAAAGGTGCATTCGAGCTTAAGAGCCAAGAATTCAACACAATCCTGAAGATGGGTCGTACTCAACTTCAAGATGCTGTTCCAATGACGGTTGGCCAAGAGTTCCACGCTTGGGCTGTAACCATCAACGAAGAAATCAAAAACCTAGAATACACTTCAAAGCTATTGCTTGAAGTTAACCTAGGCGCAACGGCTATCGGTACTGGTCTGAACGCAGCACCGGGTTACCAAGGCCTAGCAGTGAAACACCTAGCAGAAGTAACGGGCTTAGAGTGTGTAGCGGCTGAAGATCTTATCGAAGCAACATCTGACTGTGGCGCATACGTAATGACGCACGGTGCACTTAAGCGCCTAGCGGTTAAACTGTCTAAGATTTGTAACGACTTACGTCTTCTTTCTTCAGGCCCACGCACTGGCTTTAACGAACTAAACCTACCTGAACTGCAAGCTGGCTCTTCAATCATGCCAGCTAAAGTAAACCCAGTTGTGCCTGAAGTTGTAAACCAAGTTTGCTTTAAAGTTCTAGGTAACGACAACACGGTTTCTTTCGCAGCAGAAGGCGGTCAGCTTCAACTGAACGTAATGGAACCTGTTATCGCACAAAGCATGTTTGAGTCTCTAGACATTCTAACAAACGCATGTGTGAACCTACGCGACAAGTGTGTAGACGGCATTACTGTGAATAAAGAAGTGTGTGAATCTCACGTATTTAACTCTATCGGTATCGTCACTTACCTAAACCCATACATTGGCCACCACGAGGGTGATGTTGTTGGTAAGATCTGTGCTGAAACAGGTAAAAGCGTTCGTGATGTAGTTCTAGAACGCGGGTTATTAACCGAAGAAGAACTTGATGACATTTTCTCTGTTGAAAATTTGATGCATCCTCAGTATAAAGCAAAACGCTACGAATAACGTTAGCGAAAAAGGGCTCCAAACGGAGCCCTTTTTTAGGCTCCAATACGGTTAACCATGTTAATTTTGTGGGTTTCTATTGGTTGCACTTTTGCGAAATAGAATCTAAACCATAGAACTATTATGTGAACATTCCAGCGGCGAATGTTCACATAATAAAATCTAAAATGAGGTGTTACTTATGATTGCAGTAGAACTATTTGTCGTCCTGCTCTTTATCTTTTTGGGGGCCAGAATTGGCGGTATCGGTATTGGTTTTGCCGGTGGTGCTGGTGTTATTGCCCTTTCACTGATTCTTGGCGTTCCAACAAGCCAGTCTTTCATCCCGATCGACGTAATCTTGATCATCATGTCGGTTATCACCGCAATTGCTGCTATGCAGGTTGCGGGCGGTATGGACTGGTTGGTACAAATTGCAGAAAACTTTTTGCGTAAACACCCTGAACGCATCACCTTTTACGCGCCGATTGTGACCTTTGTAATGACACTAATGGCCGGTACTGGTCACACAGCATTCTCTACGCTTCCTGTAATAGCAGAAGTAGCGAAAGGCCAAGGTGTTCGTCCTTCTCGTCCACTGTCTATCGCAGTTGTCGCCTCTCAAATTGCTATCACAGCTTCGCCAATCTCGGCTGCCGTTGTCGCTTTCGCAGCAATGCTGGCACCCTTTGGTGTTGATTACCTAACGCTATTGATGGTTTGTATCCCAACAACCTTCATCGCTTGTATGGTTGGTGCGGTTGTTGCTAACTACATGGGTAGCGAACTGAAAGACGATCCTGTTTACCAAGAACGTCTAGAGAAAGGCCTAATCAAACTGGCGACAGAAGAGAAACGTGAAATTCTACCAACAGCGAAGAGAGCAACGTACATCTTCCTAGCAGCGATTGGTTTCGTGGTTTGCTACGCAGCGGCTATCTCTAGCTCTGTTGGCCTAATTGAAAACCCAGCGCTTGGTCGTAACGAAGCGATCATGTCTGTGATGCTAGCAGCAGCAGCGGCTATCGTGATGTTCACTAAGATTGATGCTGCGAAGATTTCTTCAGCGCCAACATTCCGCTCTGGTATGACAGCGTGTGTTTGTGTACTTGGTGTAGCTTGGTTAGGTTCAACGTTTGTAAACGCACACGTTGCTGAGATCAAAGACGTAGCAGGTGCTCTACTGGCTGACTACCCATGGATGCTGGCTCTTGTTTTGTTCTTCGCTTCTATGCTGCTTTACTCTCAAGGCGCAACAACAGTTGCACTGATGCCAGCAGCTCTAGCGATTGGCGTAGCACCACTAACAGCCGTGGCTTCTTTTGCTGCAGTAAGTGCACTGTTCGTACTTCCAACTTACCCTACGCTGCTGGCAGCGGTTGAGATGGATGACACAGGCTCAACGCGTATTGGTAAGTACGTATTTAATCACCCATTCTTCATTCCTGGTGTGGTAACAATCAGTACAGCGGTTGCACTCGGCTTCGCATTTGGCGGCCTATTCATCTAGTAATCGCTAATGTTCTAAACTAGAAAAGGAAGCTTCGGCTTCCTTTTTTGTTTTCTGCTCAATGTGTTATTTGATACACGTCAAATAACCGTTATAAAATTCAAAAACCAACTAAAAATAAAGTTTGAATAAAATTCCAGGATTATTCAGGCCATTAATTAGGAATGCCTACCCAGTCAATCTCCCTTTGATTTACCGTCATCCCCATCGAATATTAATCCAAGCTAACTAACCAAAAAACCTTGCCAATTTTCTGCCATTTTCCAGCCCTTTCATTAGCCATTATTTTTGTGAACAGCACCAAACTTAAATACTGACGTAAGGAATAAAATAACCGCAGCTAAATTAAATCTAACTTCATTTGGATTGGTAAATATAAAAACAACCTTAATTTAAAGTCAGCAACTTTATATCGTTGAGTGCTTTATAAGTGTCCGTGTATTTACAATCTATAAATCATTAGTCGCTAATTCACATCACTTCTATTTAAGATGATGTAAGGAGATAGCCATGACAACTCAAACGATACCAAACGAGAAAAAAAAGGGCGGCTTCTTTGCCAACTTTAAATTTCCTTCTGCCTACACCATTCTATTTATTCTGATTGCGTTCGTCGCGCTGCTTACCTGGATTGTTCCAGCAGGCCAATACGACCGTGCAATGAATGAAGAGCTAGGCCGAGAAGTACCCGTAACCGGAACCTATCAAGCGGTAGAAGGTAACCCTCAAGGCGTGATTGATGTACTGCTAGCGCCTATTGATGGCTTCTACGACCACAATAGCTATGAAGCAGCGGCTATCGACGTTTCGCTGTTCATCTTAATCATTGGTGGCTTCTTAGGACTAGTAACCAAAACAGGTGCCATTGATGCTGGCATCGAGCGCGTTACCGCCCGCTTAGAAGGGCGAGAAGAGTTGATGATACCAATACTGATGGCACTGTTTGCCGCTGGTGGTACTGTCTACGGCATGGCGGAAGAATCACTGCCATTCTATACATTACTAGTACCAGTAATGATGGCAGCTCGCTTTGACCCTCTAGTTGCGGCTGCGACGGTATTGCTTGGCGCGGGCATTGGGGTGCTAGGCTCTACCATTAACCCATTCGCGACCGTTATTGCTGCCAACGCCTCTGGTATTCCATTTACCGACGGTATCGCGCTGCGTATTGGAATGCTGATTATTGGTTGGGGTATCTGTGTCGCCTACGTCATGCGCTACGCAAGAATGGTACAAGCCGATCCAACAACATCGATTGTTTACGACAAATACGAAGAGAACAAAGCGCACTTCCTTGGCAACGCAAGTGGTGAAAAACTGGAGTTCACCGCGACTCGCAAACTGATCCTGGCCATTTTTGGTGGCTCTTTCGCTGTCATGATTTACGGTGTATCCGTTGCTGGATGGTGGATGGCAGAGATCTCCGCGATGTTCTTAGCTGCGACTATTATTGTCGGTATTGTGTCTCGCATGAGCGAGGAAGAGTTCACAACTAGCTTCATTGACGGTGCTCGAGACCTACTGGGCGTTGCGCTTATCATAGGTATCGCACGTGGTATCGTAGTCGTAATGGACCGCGGTATGATCACCGACACTATTCTTTTCTCAGCAGAACAAATGGTGACTGGCCTTTCTTCAGTTGTCTTCATTAACGTGATGTTCTTCTTAGAAATTCTACTGTCATTCTTAGTACCTTCGACCTCTGGTCTAGCAGTGCTGACTATGCCAATCATGGCGCCATTAGCCGATTTTGCTGGCGTAGGTCGTGACCTTGTTATCACCGCTTACCAATCTGCATCTGGCTTGGTCAACTTAATCACTCCAACCTCTGCAGTGGTAATGGGCGGCTTGGCGATTGCTCGTGTCCCTTACGTGCGCTGGGTTAAATGGGTGATGCCATTAATCGGAATCTTGATGGTGTTCTGCATCGTTGTACTAAGTATTGGTGCGCTTATCTAAAACCTACACACCACCTTCTCGTTCAAAGCCGCTTTCTTAGCGGCTTTTTTGTTGCTATCGCCCTCAGAACCAGTCCCCAAAACAACCTCACGAGCTGCACACACTCTATTTAAAGCCTCTCTATAGCCAACCTCATCAGCCAACCTTAAACAATCCAAGGACACCTTCGACAAAGCGTAAATCAACATTTTAATATTGATGTTAAGGCTAATAAAAAACAATCCATTCCTCTCCATTATGTTTATAAAAATATTTAGTCATTTATTAACGTTAATTATATTTAAAGTTATTCACCTTGTAATAACCAAAGGGAAAATAAAGGCTATTTTTATAGAAAACTGGCTTAAAAAAACCAATTATAAAGTGTGACCACAACAGCTTTATTCGCATTTATTTTGTTAATAAATAATTAATTTCACATCCAAAATTAAATATCTAAATAGAAACATTGCATACTTCCAAGCTAAGTACATTCTTATCAATAAAACTATTTTGCATATAATCCCTAACAATTTTAATTCTAGGAAGGTTCATCAAAAAAGCGTGCATAAAGTTCCCTAACAGCTAACTATTTAGAATGTAATCGTCATGACTAAAAGTGCATAAAGTTTGTTAAAATCCTTAATTTTAAAGGGCTGCGGGATAAAAAACGATTTGTGATAGATCTCTAAGAATACCTGACTAGCAGGCGTAATATTAATTCCAGACAAGAGATATGAATAAAATAATTCATTATTCTCCACTGAAAATAAATAATTACTCTTAGCGATAAAAGTAATTCAAATATATAAGAGAGAGACGATCATGAGTAAGTTCTATGTAGGTTCTGAAATAGGTCAATTGCGCCGCGTTCTAGTTCACCGCCCAAGACGCGCACTGACTCACCTAACACCCTCTAACTGTCACGATTTACTATTTGATGACGTACTGGCTGTTGAGCGCGCAGGTAAAGAGCATGACGCATTTACTAAAACGCTACGTGATCAGGGTGTTGAAGTTCTTCTTCTTACTGACCTACTAGCAGACACACTAGCAGTGCCAGAAGCGAAAGACTGGCTACTAAGCTGCCAGGTATCTGATTACCGTTTGGGTAAAACATTCGCCAATGATGTGCGCTGCTACTTGGGCGACTTACCAAACTTAGAGCTAGCAAAAATTCTAACGGGCGGTCTGTCTTACGCTGAAATGCCAATGAAATCATCTTCAATGATGCAAGGCATGCACGCACCAACTGACTTCATTATCGAACCTCTACCAAACCACCTATTTACTCGTGACACATCTTGCTGGGTATACGGTGGCGTATCTATCAACCCGATGGCGAAACCTGCTCGTCAACGTGAAACAAACCACGTTCGCGCTATTTACCGCTGGCACCCAACATTCGCAGGCGAAGACTTCATTAAATACTTCGGTGATGAAGAAAACATCAACTACGACAACTCAACAATCGAAGGTGGTGACGTTCTTGTTCTCGGCCGTGGCGCGGTTCTTATCGGTATGTCTGAGCGTACAACAGCACAAGGTGTTGAACACTTAGCGTCTAGCCTATTCAAACACGGTCAAGCGACACAAGTTATCGCAATGCAGCTACCAAAACACCGTTCTTGCATGCACTTAGACACCGTGATGACTCACATGAACGAAGATACGTTCTCTGTTTACCCTGAAGTGGTAAGTAAAGACGTACAGTGCTGGAACCTAACTGGCGATGAGTCAGGCGCAGTGAAAGTGAAAGAAGAAGGCTACTTCGTAACAGCTATCGAAAAAGCACTTGGCGTAGACAAGCTAAACCTAATCACAACTGGTGGCGACAACTTCCATGCAGAACGTGAACAGTGGAACGATGCAAACAACGTTCTAACGGTTAAACCTGGCGTCGTTATTGGCTACGAAGGCAACACATACACCAACGAAAAATACGACAAAGCAGGCATCACGGTTCTTCCGATTCCAGGAGACGAACTTGGTCGCGGTCGCGGTGGTGCACGCTGCATGAGCTGCCCAATTGAGCGTGATGGTATCTAATCACTAAGACGAAACGGCCAAGTTGAACGATCTTAAATAATCTCAACTTGGCCAAAATGAGAGAACACAATTATGACTAAGCAAACTGTTGTTGTTGCACTCGGCGGTAATGCCCTACTTCGTCGCGGTGAGCCGTTAGAAGCCGATGTTCAACGCCGTAATATTGAAACGGCTGTTAAAACCATCTCTGAAATCGCGAAAGTGTACAACGTGGTTCTAGTGCACGGTAATGGTCCACAAGTTGGCTTACTTGCTCTGCAAGGTTTGGAGTACAAAAAAGTAAACCCGTATCCATTGGATGTATTGGGCAGTGAGACTCAAGGCATGATCGGCTACATGCTAATGCAAGAGTTCAAAAACTACCTGCCTGACCGCAACATCTCATGCATGTTGACGCAAATGACCGTTGATCCAAACGATCCTGCATTCGCAGATCCAACTAAGCCAATTGGCCCGATCTACGAAGAAGCAGAAGCGCGTGAGTTAGCGGAGAAATTCCACTGGATCGTAAAACCAGACGGTCAACATTTCCGTCGAGTAGTGCCAAGCCCACGCCCTACTGGCATTGTTGAACACGAAGCGATCACTCAACTTATCGATGCAGGTCACCTCGTAATTTGTACTGGCGGTGGTGGCATCCCAGTGAAAAAAGAAAATGGCAAATTAGTCGGCGTTGAAGCGGTTATCGACAAAGACATGTCAGCGGCTTTCTTGGCGAAACAATTGGATGCGGATGCACTACTTATTCTGACCGATGCTGACGCTGTTTATCTTGATTGGGGCAAACCGACTCAACACGCACTGCGCAGTACTACACCAAGTGAATTGGCGAAGTTTACATTTGATGCAGGCTCAATGGGGCCAAAAATCGAAGCATCGTGCGAGTTCATTCAGCAAGGCGGCAAAGTAGTGGGTATCGGCGCACTCGAAGATGGTTTGCAAATCCTGCAAGGCCAAGCGGGCACCAATATCACCAAAGGTTAATGCACTAGCGAGCTTTATCATCTTGAGAGTCTTAAACCTTGAGAGCTTTTAAAGCTTGCGAAAACAGATTAAACGAAACAAACAAAACCGAACAACTTTAACTAAAAATTGAATCGCGCTTTCTTGAATTTTATTTCCCTGTAACAAGGAAGCGCCTAAATCTAAGAAGGAATACATCATGGCTTTTAACCTACGCAATCGTAACTTCCTAAAACTACTAGATTTCACTCCACGCGAAATTCAACACTTGTTAGATCTTTCTATGGAGCTAAAAAAAGCGAAGTACAACGGTTACGAACAGCCAACACTGACTGGCAAAAACATTGCGCTTATCTTTGAAAAAACCTCAACTCGTACTCGCTGTGCATTCGAAGTAGCAGCATTCGACCAAGGTGCTCGAGTTTCTTACTTAGGCCCATCTGGCTCTCAAATTGGCCACAAAGAATCAATGAAAGACACCGCTCGCGTTCTAGGCCGTATGTACGATGGCATCGAATACCGCGGCTTTGGTCAAGAAATCGTTGAAGAGCTAGGCGCTTACGCTGGCGTTCCTGTGTGGAATGGCCTGACTGACGAATTCCACCCAACACAAATCCTAGCTGACTTCCTAACTATGACGGAATACGGCCGTGGCAAGCAATTGCATGAAATCAAGTTTGCTTACCTAGGTGATGCTCGCAACAACATGGGCAACTCTCTGATGGTTGGTGCTGCGAAAATGGGCATGGACATTCGCCTTGTTGCTCCAAAACAATTCTGGCCAGAAGAAGAGCTATTAGCTCAATGTCGTGAAATCGCAGAACACACTGGCGGCAAAATCACGCTAACAGAAGATGTTCAAGAAGGCGTGCAAGGTTGTGACTTCCTATATACCGACGTTTGGGTATCAATGGGCGAAGCGAAAGAAGCATGGGCTGAGCGTATCAACCTAATGATGCCTTACCAAGTCAACATGGACATGATCAAAGCAACAGGCAACCCACATGTGAAATTCATGCACTGCCTACCTGCTTTCCACGGCGAAGATACAACTGTCGGCAAACAGCTTGCTGCTGAATATCCGCAGCTTAAAGATGGCGTAGAAGTGACGGATGAAGTGGTTGAGTCTGAATACTCTATCGTGTTCGATGAAGCAGAAAACCGCATGCACACTATCAAAGCAGTAATGGTTGCGACATTAGGCAGCTAATGACCTAAGAAACTAAACAGTTAAGACGTTAAAAATTAAGAAGCTAGGCACTCACTTGTTCGAAATACGTTGATAAGTTAAGTGCAATGACAGGGAAATGCGGGTGGCGTTCTTGGGATTTTGACCTTGAATAAAACTCGCATTTTTTTTCATGCGGTTGAAGAGATAATTTCCTGGAAAACCCTGTAAGTCTCAGCCCCAACAAAGACTTAAATGGGAGTTTAAAATGGACGTAATCTCGCATAAAAATCCATTAAATGAATACTTTACAGAAAGTATTGCATGGCCTTTTTATCTGAGTATAATCCTCCGCAATTTGTCTTAAGAGAGCAAAAAATGAACCGCAATTTTTTCGCACATGATTGTCAGCCAATACGCCTTAGAACGGCGTTGGTGTCATTTTTATTTTGCTCTATTGATCATTTCGAAGCCTCCTATTTTTAGGGGGCTTTTTTTTGTCCGCAATTTGACTGTATGCATAGAAAAAGGAAGACCCGTTATGGCGCATTCGTTATTTAACAAGCACATCATCTCCATTCCAGAGCTATCTCGTGATGAACTGGAGCTTATCGTCGATACTGCAGCAAGACTCAAAGCAGAACCAAACCCTGAGCTGCTGAAAAATAAAGTCGTTGCGAGCTGCTTCTTTGAGCCTTCAACTCGAACTCGCCTCTCATTTGAAACCGCAGTTCAACGCCTTGGCGGCACAGTCATCGGCTTTGATAATGGCGGCAACACATCGCTGGCGAAAAAAGGCGAAACACTTGCCGATTCCGTTCAAGTGATTTCATCTTACGTGGATGCCTTTGTGATGCGTCACCCACAAGAAGGCGCGGCGCGCTTAGCGTCTGAATTTTCTAACGGTGTGCCAATTGTGAATGGTGGCGATGGTGCAAACCAACACCCAACGCAAACCTTATTGGATCTGTTCTCGATTTACGAAACGCAAGGCACGCTCGATAACCTCAATGTGGCGTTCGTCGGCGACCTAAAATATGGCCGTACCGTACACTCTTTGACGCAAGCACTATCAAAATTCAATAACGTGCGTTTCTTCTTTATCGCGCCAGAAGTGTTAGCGATGCCTGATTACATCTGTGAAGAATTGGAAGAGATGGGCATCCAATACAGCACCCACAGCAGCATTGAAGAAGTGGTGCCTGAACTGGATGTCCTGTACATGACTCGCGTACAGAAAGAGCGCTTTGATGCGTCAGAATACGCGCACATGAAGTCGGCTTACATTCTAACGGCCGATACCTTGAAAGATGCACGCCAGAACATGAAGGTGCTTCACCCATTACCACGCGTCGATGAAATCACAACCGACGTAGATAAAACGCCACACGCTTACTACTTTGAACAAGCTGAAAACGGTGTATACGCTCGCGAAGCCCTATTGGCCCTAGTTCTTAACGACACTTTATAAGCAGGAGAAACAGTCATGGTTAAACAAACTCAGCTACAAGTAGAAGCGATCCGTAACGGCAGCGTGATTGACCACATCCCTGCTCATCTTGGTATCAAAATCCTTAAACTGTTTAAGCTACACAAAACAGAACAACGCATCACCATGGGATTGAATCTGCCATCATCTGCGCTTGGTCATAAAGATCTGATCAAGATTGAGAACATCTTTCTGACCAAGGAACAAGCCAACCAATTGGCTCTGTATGCGCCGCAAGCGACGGTAAATCAGATTGAAGAGTACAAGGTGGTTAATAAGCTAACATTAGTACTGCCAGACCAAATCAACAGTGTGTACTCTTGCCCGAATAGCAACTGTATTTCGCACGGTGAACCCGTTGAAAGTAGCTTTAAAGTGCAGCTAAAACACGAAAACGTCCAACTAAAATGTCACTATTGTGAAAAAGTATTCTCTCGCGAGATCATGAGTGAAATCCGCTAGCCCTTAGCGCTCTTACCTTCGTAAAAGAAACCGCTCAAACTACATGGATATTTATTCCCAACCTGGAATAAATATCCACTTACCCAAAGAATAAAATTCCACAAAAAAAGCAAATAACCAGAATTTTGTTTGGTGATCGCCTTCAAAAAGATAACTATTCTTTAGTGGTAGACTGGATGAATAGAAGATCATACATCACGCATACCCTTCCTATTTATTTCGGGATTCATCGGTAAGCCCTAACTAACAATCGTACTCTACGGCTTTGGGAGTGCGTTCTGCGCTATGGACAAGCGATACCCACACGTTGGCTTTAAGGAGTTGTTCATGAACCAAATCACTGAGCACGGTTGCTTGTATTCAGCTGAAGATAAAACACTGACTGCAGCGTGCAAACGCTTACTACAACAGCAAAGCTTCTCGACCCAGAACCAGCTGCGAGAGAAACTCGTCGACATTGGTTATACAGGCATTAGCCAGTCGACTGTGTCTCGTATTTTGTCACAACTCGGTGTTGTCAAAATCCAGAACGCCTGTGGCAAAAAGGTTTACTGCATCACCGTAGAAAGCGCACCGGTACGTGTCGATGCGTCAATCTCATCACAAATCGAATTAATTACTCACAACCAAGCAATGGTGATCGTAAAAACAAACCCTGGTTGCGCACAGTTGGTCGCAAGATTGGTTGATATCGACCCACATACCGAGATTATCGGTACGGTTGGCGGCAATGACACGGTGTTAATTATTCCGAAAGACACCACGAATATAGATGCTTGCGAACAAGTAGTAAGAGCACGCTTAGGAGTGGCTTAAATGTCTTATTGGCAAAAGCTGACAACTCATGTTGAGCGACTGACACTCTCTCGACTGCCCCAGAAAATAGCCCACCCGCCTTAGGGGATATTTGTCTACCGATGAAACTAATCACAAACTATTACGGTCTGATTGAGTTAAGATACCTTCAACTCCATTTTGATGACTAAATAGTATGCGACGACTTGCCACATTACTTTTTGTTTGTGTTTCCCTGTTCACCCAGCCTGCGTGGGCGCTTTTTGGAAACGACAACGCCGAGCCAAGCTTCGGAGGCAATAACAACGGTTTTGTCCCTGTAGACCAAGCTTTCCCTTTCAATTACTACCAGCAAGACGGCAAGGTCCTTCTCGACTGGCAAGTAAAAAAGGGCTACTACCTCTATCAACATAGCCTCTCGTTCACTGGCCAAAATCTCACTATCGGCAATGTTGAAATGGAAAATGGCCAACCACACCAAGATGAATTCTTCGGTGAGGTGAGCATCTATACTCAGCCATTATTCGTGCAAGTTCCTCTACAGAGTTACCAAGATAGCTCACAGCTGATCGTTAAGTATCAAGGCTGTGCAGATGCTGGTTTCTGTTACCCACCAGAGATCCGAGTAATCGACATTGAACCGTTTACTGCGACGAGTTCTGGGGATATGAAAAGCAGTGATGATCAAAACAGTGGTGCTTTACAAGGTTCTTCTGGTGAAGCTGACAATTCAGTACAAGCCTCTTCTCCTACCGCTGACGCAGCAAGCAATACCACTCAACAAACCAATGCTCCAGTTTCAAAAGAAGCAGGCTTAGCCGATAAGCTGGGTGACAGTTGGTGGACGCCATTATTATTCCTCGCACTCGGTGTTGGCTTAGCCTTTACGCCGTGTGTTCTGCCTATGTATCCGATTCTAACGGGTATTGTGCTAGGTGGCGGTAAGCTCAGCCAAGGCCGTGCGCTGATGCTGTCGTTCATTTATGTACAAGGCATGGCGCTGACCTACACCTTATTGGGTTTAGTGGTTGCTTCAGCAGGCATGCAGTTCCAAGCTGCGATGCAGCACCCTTATGTATTAATCGCGCTGAGTGTTCTGTTCGTGACGTTGGCGATGTCGATGTTCGGCGTTTATAACCTACAACTACCAAGCAGCATCCAAACTTGGCTTAACAACCAAAGTAACAAGCAACAAGGTGGCAATACCTTGGGCGTGTTCGCAATGGGCGCTATCTCTGGCTTGGTGTGTTCACCTTGTACCACTGCGCCACTGTCAGGCGCGTTACTGTACGTGGCTCAAAGTGGCGACCTATTAACCGGGGCGTTCGCTCTGTATGCGTTAGCGATGGGTATGGGTATACCGCTGATTTTGGTTGCGGTGTTTGGTAATAAGCTACTACCAAAAGCAGGTAGCTGGATGGACAAGGTGAAGATCGTATTCGGCTTTATCTTGCTGGCAGCGCCTATCTTCCTGCTAGAGCGAATTATTCCTGAATTGTGGGCAACGGTACTTTGGTCTGGTCTTGGGTTCATCGCCTTTGGTTGGCTTTACCACAGCAAGAATGCACTGCCATTCGGTGGTTGGAAACAGAGCGCTG
This sequence comes from Vibrio sp. 10N.222.54.E6, assembly GCF_041473955.1. Classification (NCBI taxonomy): domain Bacteria; kingdom Pseudomonadati; phylum Pseudomonadota; class Gammaproteobacteria; order Vibrionales; family Vibrionaceae; genus Vibrio; species Vibrio sp. 10N.222.54.E6. Next base: position 99,925 of record NZ_JBFRTD010000009.1, read on the forward strand.
TAGGTATCATCGCGATGCTTGGCCTGTTCGCATCAGCTCAACCTGCACTCAATTACTGGTTCGCAGAAAAGAGCGTTGTGGTTGAGCAACAAATCCAATTTGCCCGCGTCAACACGGTTGAAGAGTTAGAAATCCAGCTCATCGAAGCCAAGAAACTCGGCAAACCAGTGATGCTCGATTTCTACGCCGATTGGTGTGTGGCCTGTAAAGAGTTTGAGAAGTACACCTTCCACCAAGCTGATGTTGAGAACAAGCTTTCTGACTTTGTTCTTCTTCAAGCTGACGTAACGAGAAACATGCCTCAAGACATTGAACTGCTTAAACAATTACAGGTGCTGGGCTTACCAACCATAGAGTTCTGGGATGGCGAGGGTAACCATGTTCCAAATGCTCGTGTAACGGGTTTTATGGCTGCCGATGTATTCTTGAAACACATGCAAGACCACCAGCTATAACGGCAATATTCACCGGAATATCTGCCTAAACGAAAGCCGCACTGCCCCTCATTAACGAGATGGCAGTGCGGCTTTTTTGCTATTCAGAGTAACGCTTTCTTATTCCGGGGATAAAAGTCGATATGGTTCAGACTTTTCATGCATAGATATTGTCCACATACTCAATCAGGATGATAATAAATATTAACTAAATTGTTAAAAGTATGAACGTCATGGACTCGACCTATACCATCATCATTGCTGATGACCATCCTCTTTTTCGCAACGCCCTGTTTCAGTCAGTTCATATGGCGATCAGCGGTGCGAACCTGCTTGAGGCTGATTCTCTCGATGCCTTACTGACTCTGCTAAAAAAAGAAGATGAACCTGATCTGTTGCTTCTCGACCTTAAAATGCCGGGTTCAAACGGGATGTCTGGCCTAATTCAACTGCGTGCTGAATACCCAGATTTACCAATTGTGGTGATCTCTGCCAGCGAGGATGCCAGCGTTGTCACTCAAGTGAAGAGCCACGGTGCCTTTGGCTTTATTCCTAAATCGAGTGATATGCGTGAATTGGTCAGCGCACTCAATCAAGTGCTGAATGGCGACCCGTTCTTCCCTGAAGGGCTGATCACCAACAATGCAGCCTGTAGCGACCTTGCGGAAAAGCTTTCCACATTGACGCCTCAACAATACAAGGTGTTAGGAATGCTATCGGACGGCCTACTGAACAAGCAAATTGCGTACGAATTGAATGTTTCGGAAGCGACCATCAAGGCGCATATGACAGCCATCTTCCGTAAACTGGATGTGAAAAACCGAACTCAAGCAGTTATCTTGCTACAAGAAATCCACAATTAAGCTTCGTTTACATCCTCTTCTAAAGTCGTCTTAGGCAAACATAAACCCAGCTTGACGACTTTATGATCATCTATATCTGCAACCACCCAAGTGATGTCATGCCACTCGAAGCTGTCGCCTAATACCGGGTGTGCCCCAAGCTCTTGATCAACCAATTGTTTTAGCGTCATTTCTCGCTCTTCTTCCGAGCCAAGTTCAATACCATAACAATCGCTTACCGCAGCGACCGATAACCCAACATCTAAGAAGAAGTCACCAAAGAATCGAGCGGCTTCTTCTGCCAAAGGTGCCTCACTGAAGAGCTCACTTAGGCTACCTAGGTCTTTATCTTGACCAAGTACACAGAGAATATCGTTCGCCTCTAATATGGTACTGCCCGATGGGTGAAGCAAGGCATCTTGTCGAAACAGTGCGGTAATGCGTGTCCCTTCTGGCATCGATAAACGCTTGAGCGGTTCACCGACACACCACTTTTCCTCTTTCAGCTTGTAGACAAACATCTCCCATTCACTGGTCGGATAAATCTCGATACCGGTGCGAGAAATCGGTGTTGGCGTTGGCGGTAGAGTCACTTTAGCGAGTCTTGCGACTTTCATTAAGCTGCCGCCTTGAACAATCAACGAAACCATAACCACGAAGAAGGCGATATTGAAATACAGCTGAGCATTTGGCAGGCCAGCCATCATCGGGAAAACCGCCAAAATGATCGGAACTGCACCACGTAAACCGACCCAAGAGACAAACCAGCGCTCCTTGGTGGTAAAGCTTCTGAACGGCAGCAAACCCAACCAAACCGACACTGGACGAGCAAACAAAATCATACCGAAAGCCAGTGCTAACGCAGGAAGTGCAATGTCCATTAAGGTCGATGGAGTCACCAATAAACCCAACACCAAGAACATCACGATCTGACTTAGCCACGTCATACCGTCTAGGACATTAAGAATAGAGTGTCGAGAACGCGTTGGACGATTACCAATGAACAAGCCCACTAGGTAAATCGATAATATGCCACTACCGCCAAGCATGTTAGAGAACGCAAACAGCGCCACGCCCCCACTGAGTACCAGAATGGAGTAAAGGCCATCAGCCAGTTGTACTCGATTGATTAAGCTCCATAGAACCCAGCCGCCGCCAATACCAACAAGGGTGCCGATACCAAACTGCATCGCAAAACTTTGCAGTAGGAAGTTCATTCCCATCTCAGCGTCAGGGTTACCTAACAGCGCAATTAAGGTCACCGTCAGGAAGACCGCCATTGGGTCGTTAGTGCCCGATTCGATCTCTAGAGTTGAACCTACACGCTCATTGAGACTCTGCCCTTTCAGCAAAGAGAATACCGCTGCCGCATCGGTTGAACCCACAATCGCCCCGACCAAGATGCCCTGCATTAATGACAAGTCAAACAGCCAAGCCGCCATCAATCCGGTTAAGGTTGCTGTACATGCGACACCTATCGTCGCCAGCGAGAGCGAAGGCCAGAAAGCGACCTTGAAGCTCGCCACCTTGGTTCGCATACCGCCATCCAACAGAATCACGGCAAGCGCAAGGTTACTCACCAAGTAGGTCAGTGAGTAATCATCGAAATGAATATTACCGGGTCCATCTTCACCCGCTAACATACCAACGAACAAAAAGATCAAAAGAATAGGAACGCCCAATCGAGAGGACACTTGTGAGAAAAGCACGCTGATGGCGATGAGTACGGCACCAGTCAAGAATAAGTGGTTAATGGTTATTGCGTCCAATTCGTTCCCCCAAAGAATAAAATCCGAGCTTTAAGCCTGTTGATCTTTTGCCACTAGCTTGTTGATCTTCTGCCGTTTAGCAAGGCACGGTCGGTGAAAGTGCCGTAGTTACTATAACAAACTTATGTTTCGCTTCGTGTCATAAGCAGGGCTAAATACCGTTTCTCAGTCATTTAGTTGTTAAATTTTATGACTCTCACTCTAATTCATCCCTTTTTGTTAGACCTTTGGCTAATTTAACATCATTGCAACATCACGTTTTTCTATGGTTCTGTCTCCTAGCTCCCATATTTAAGGACATTAGCGCTAATAGCGTCCCGACTAAAGTTGCACAGATCCCTTGACTTATCCTTGCTACATTCTAAATCGTAACATTACGTTAACACAGCAATTTCTACAGAAACGGTTTCTACGAAAACGGAATTAAAGGAGAAGGCAATGGCGTTCGAATCTACGGAACATGCTCAAGCCTACTGGAAGGAAAACTTGGGAATAATGGGAACACTACTCGCTGTCTGGTTTGTGGTGTCTTATGGCGCTGGCATCTTATTTGTGGATGTCCTAAATACCATTCAATTTGGCGGGTTTAAGCTAGGTTTTTGGTTCGCTCAACAAGGTTCAATTTATACCTTCGTGGCGTTGATATTTATTTACGTTGTTCGCATGAATAAGCTGGACAAAAAATACAACGTACAGGAAGACTAGAGGCTAGAACATGGATATTCAAACTTGGACGTTTATTCTCGTCGGTATTACTTTCGCAGTCTATATCGGCATCGCAATCTGGGCTCGCGCTGGAACAACGAGTGAATTCTACGTTGCTGGCGGCGGCGTACACCCAGTAGCAAACGGCATGGCAACAGCCGCTGACTGGATGTCGGCAGCATCATTCATCTCAATGGCAGGTATCATCTCATTCGTTGGTTACGACGGTGCGGTTTACCTCATGGGTTGGACAGGTGGTTATGTACTACTTGCGCTATGTTTAGCACCTTACCTACGTAAGTTCGGTCAGTTTACGGTTCCTGATTTCATCGGTGAACGTTACTACTCGAAAACAGCACGTATGGTAGCGGTATTCTGTGCAATCTTCGTATCATTTACGTACGTTGCGGGCCAGATGCGTGGTGTTGGCGTTGTATTCTCTCGTTTCCTAGAAGTTGATATTAACCTAGGCATCATCATTGGTATGGGTATTGTGTTCTTCTACGCAGTGCTTGGTGGCATGAAAGGCATCACTTATACGCAGGTAGCTCAATTCTGTGTCCTCATTTTCGCCTTCCTTGTTCCAGCAATCTTTACCTCAATCATGATGACAGGTAACCCACTTCCACAAGTTGGTATGGGCTCAACGCTATCAGGTACAGATGTATACTTACTTGATAAACTGGATGGACTAACCGAAGAGCTCGGATTTACAGCCTATACCGAAGGTAACAAGAGCATGGTAGATGTATTCTTCATCTGTGCAGCTCTAATGGTAGGTACTGCCGGTCTTCCACACGTAATCATTCGTTTCTTCACGGTACCAAAAGTACGTGATGCTCGTATCTCAGCGGGTTGGGCACTACTGTTCATCTCATTGCTATACACAACAGCGCCAGGCGTTGCAGCCTTCGCTCGTGTAAATATGATCGAAACGATTAATGGCCCAGACATGCAAGGTGTCGCAGCAGCAGAAGCACCAAGCTGGTACAAAAACTGGGAAAGCACTGGCCTAGTTGGTTGGGAAGATAAGAACGGCGATGGCAAAATGTTCTACTCGGGCGACGAACGCAACGAAATGAAGATTAACCGTGACATCATCGTACTGGCTTCTCCAGAACTAGCAAAACTACCAAACTGGGTTGTCGCACTGCTTGCAGCTGGTGGCTTAGCCGCAGCACTATCAACAGCCGCGGGTCTGCTATTGGTAATCTCAACGTCGATTTCACATGACTTGTTGAAGAAAGGCTTTAGACCAAACATGACCGACAAGCAGGAGCTGTTAGCCGCTCGTTTAGCTGCCATGATCGCGATTGTAGGTGCAGGTTACTTGGGTATTAACCCACCAGGCTTTGTAGCACAGGTAGTAGCGTTTGCCTTCGGCTTAGCCGCAGCATCCTTCTTCCCAGCGATCATCCTAGGTATCTTCTACAAGAAGATGAACAAGGAAGGCGCAATTGCAGGTATGTTGTCAGGTATTGCCTTCACAGCAAGCTACATCATCTACTTCAAGTTCATTAACCCAGCAGCAAGCACACCGGAAAACTGGTGGTTTGGTATCAGCCCAGAAGGCATCGGTACGCTAGGTATGTGTCTAAACTTCGTAGTATCAATTGCAGTGAACAAAGTGACCGCTGAAGTTCCTGAAGATGTACAAGAGATGGTTGAGAACATTCGTTACCCGAAAGGTGCTGGTGAAGCTCACGACCACTAAGCACTACCACGAAACAAAGATGTTTAGCAAAAATGAATCAGTACTTACATTGTAGGGATTAGGTACTGACTCCAGAAAGCCGATACTTCATGTAGCGGCTTTTTCTTTTCCTACTCACTTTATAAAAAGAGAAACAAAGGGTTGTTTTTAAAATCTCATTTGATAATAATTATCATTAACACTCATTGATGAGATGCAGATGATGAAAGAGCAGCAGGTTCTTTATTCGAGGTTTTACAAAGCACAGGATCGCTTTGCTTCATTAGAACAAGTTCAAGGCCATGAACCGTTTGTGATTCGAGAGTATATCGAGTGCGCACTCACGCTTTCTGCTTACTATGAAAAGCATGCCGCCCAAGAAAATATCTTGTTGTGCGAGCTGTATCTGCGCCAAGTTTTCTTCCATTTGATTGAAGCGATTGAGTCTCCAGAACGCAGTTTCGCCTTTCGTCATATCTGCCTAGACTCTATTCACTCACCACTATTTTATTTGAAACGCCACTACTGCCAGCAGCCTCAAGGCCAAGCGCGTTTTTTGAATCTCAGCCAAACACTACAACAAGTCCAAGCCCCACTTGGCTAACAAGGATAGAAGATGACTCTACAATTTCGGATAGAAAAAGACAGCATGGGCGAAGTGAAAGTTCCTGCCGATGCGCTATACCAAGCTCAAACTCAACGTGCCGCTGATAACTTCGCGTTTAGTTCACACAAGATGCCAGCCAGTTTCATTCAAGCACTGGCGCTGATTAAGCAGGCCGCCGCCGATACCAACGCTCAGTTAGGTTTATTAGAAGGTGATATTGCCAACGCGATAGCCGAAGCTAGCCAAGAGATCATTGAGGGTAAACACCTCGAGCAATTCCCTATTGATGTTTACCAAACCGGTTCTGGTACGAGCTCCAACATGAATGCCAACGAAGTGATTGCGACACTCGCTTCAAGAAGCCTGCAAGGAGACGTGAACCCGAATGATCACGTAAACATGGGGCAAAGCAGTAACGATGTCGTGCCGACAGCAATCCAAGTCAGTGTCGCTTTGATGGCAGAAAATAAGCTGTTGCCTGCACTTACCCACCTTTTTGCGGCGCTTACCGTAAAACAGCATGAACTTGCTGAGGTAGTCAAAACTGGCCGTACCCATCTAATGGATGCAATGCCGATTACCTTTGCTCAAGAGCTTGGTGGTTGGAAATTTCAGATTGAACATGCCAAGCAAGCGATAGAAAGCAGCTTGCCAGCAGTCAAGGCGCTTGCTCAAGGTGGTACAGCGGTAGGTACGGGGATTAATGCCGACCCACGCTTTGCCGATAAGTTTGCAAGTAACCTGTCTCAATCGACAAAGATCAGTTTTACCTCGAGTGAAAACTTCTTTTTTAACCTCAGTAGCCAAGACGCGATCGTTGCACTGTCAGGTCAGCTTAAAACTGCAGCAGTTGCGATCATGAAGATCTCAAACGATCTTCGCTGGATGAATTCAGGGCCGTTGGCTGGCTTAGGGGAAATTGAGTTGCAGGCTCTACAGCCGGGTTCATCGATCATGCCTGGCAAAGTGAACCCTGTAATTCCAGAAGCAGCTGCAATGGCGGCAGCACAAGTGATTGGCAATGACACCACCATTACGATTGCAGGCCAATCGGGTAACTTCCAATTAAATGTGATGCTGCCCGTTATTGCTCATAACGTATTAGAAAGCATAGAGTTGTTAGCAAACAGTTCAGTCGCACTGGCTGATAAAGCGATTTCTACCTTCACGGTACGCCAAGACAACCTCGATTTGGCACTGTCAAAGAATCCAATTCTGGTGACCGCACTTAACCCTGTGATTGGCTACCTAAAAGCGGCTGATATTGCCAAGAAAGCCTACAAAGAGGGCTTACCGATTCTTGATGTGGCCGAACGAGAAACGGATCTTAGCCGAGAAGAACTCAGCAAGCTGCTTGATCCAAGCACGCTGACGCAGGGCGGTATTGCGGGCTAGTTAGTTAAAAAGCGAATAGGCATTAACGATCCTTACTGAAACAAAAAAGGCCTCATCCGAGGCCTTTTTTACATCCGTTCATTAATTAGGAATTCGAGCTGATTATTCCTAATTAACTCACCCGATTTAGAACCGCTCTGAGTTTTAGCGGCTTGACGGGTTTAGCGATAAAGCTGAAGCTATTGGCTTTTATTGCTGCCAGCATGTCATCGGTTCTATCTGCACTGATAATGACCCCTTCAAAAGAATCTCCAAGACGTAAACGGCATTGTTGCAACACTTCGAGACCCGTTCGGCCATTATCGAGGCGATAATCAGAGAAAATCACATCCGGCTGCCAATCATCATCGAGACACTTCAAACTTTCGACTAAGTCGACGGCGGTCTTAACCTCACAGCCCCAACGACCAATCAAGTTCTCCATGCCGACTAAAATCTCGCGCTCATTATCGACACACAGTATTTTCAGATGTTCGATGTCACTGGTCGCCATTGGCGTCGAAGCTTGTACAACCGGAGCCACCTGCTCTGCTCTCGCTAAGGTGATGGAAAAGACGCTACCTTCTCCCGGCCATGAACGCATCGATATTTGATGACCAAGCACATGAGCAATCCCTTTCGAAATCGCCAACCCTAATCCCAACCCCTGATCGGCTCGTACTTGGCTACCTCGCGTAAACTCTTCGAAGATCTCTTGTTGCTTGTCTTCATCGATACCGGTTCCGTTATCCCACACATCAATTCGTACCTGATCATTCACTCGTCTCGCACCGAGGACCACTTTCCCTTCAGGGTTATAGCGAAACGCATTCGTTAAAAAGTTCTGAATCACTCGTCTTAATAACTTAGGGTCAGAGTGAATAAACAGTGACGATGGAATCATCTGAAACTGTATTTTTTGCTGTGTCGCTAAAGCGCTAAATTCTGCATTCAGGTTGGTCAGTACATCATGCACGGCAATCGCGTGAATGTTGGTTTCTAATTTTCCTGACTCCAATCGCGAGATATCAAGCAGGTCGCCAATCAGATCTTCAGCCGCACCCAACGCACTTTCGATATGAGAAGAAAGCTGCTTCTCCTCTTGTTCTTTTGCGACCTCAGATAGCGAAGAAGCAAACAAGCGAGCAGCATTTAATGGCTGCATCAAATCGTGACTAACAGCCGCAAGAAAACGACTCTTAGATTGTGATTCTTGGTCAGATATTTGCGTCGCCTTTACCAAACGATGGTTAAGCTTCTCGAGCTCTTGAGTTCGTTCATGGACTCTCGATTCCAAGCTTTCATTAGCATCTTTTAGCGCTTGCTCTGCTTGTCTGAAAACCGTGATATCGGTAAAGCTCATGACGAAGCCACCACTTGGCATTGGGTTACCTTGCACCTCAATCACTCGACCATCCGGACGAATACGAGATGAGGTGTGTCGCGTGCCTTGCTCAAGGTGATAAACACGGCGTCGAACGTGATCTTCTGGGTCGCCTCGGCCACACAAACCTTGCTCAGCATTGTGACGAATTACATCTGAAATGGGTCGACCCACCTGAATCAAGCCTGCAGGGAACTCAAACAGTTCTAAGTAACGTTGATTCCACGCCACCAGCCTCATTTGTTTGTCAATTACGGCAATGCCTTGACCAATATGTTCAATCGCACCTTGCAGTAAACCACGGCTGAAATCGTACAGTTCAGAGGCTTCATCAACGATGGTCGCCACTTCCTCAAGCTGCATATTTCTGCCCTGCAAGGCCGAAGTAAGTACTAACTTAGCTGAAGATGCACCGAATACACCAGCGAGCACACGTTCTGCATGTCGAATCAGGCTTGCGGGCGCTTGTTGGTTAGGAAGTAGCGGCTGCCCGTGCTGTTGCCAATAACTCTGTAAGGCACTTTTCGCACGCTTACGCCCCACAAAACGAGACGCCAGCATTTCTAATTCAGCGACCGTCACACGGCTCTGATAGAGGCTGATGTTCTCATTTTCTGGTAATGGTGTGCCAATAAAAGCAGCCGATTGTAAACGCTCACTTAGGCTTGGTCTGGTCACCATAGAAACCACGGCATAACACAAAGTATTCAGTAAAATACTCAGCACAATCCCCCAGTTTGAACTGCTGATCTCCCAACTGTTGAGCAACTCTGGTGGCGTGATAATCCACAGTAAAAGGTTACTTTCACTATCGCCCGCCAGCATACTGGTTTGGCTCATCAGGGTGATCAGCCAAATCAACGAGCCCACCATTAAGCCGACATAAACCCCCTTCCGGTTGCCCGGACGCCAGTACAAACCACCAATAAGTGCTGGCGCGAATTGAGCAATCGCCGCAAAGGAAAGAAAGCCAATCGCCGACAGTGAGTGAATGGTATCGAGCGCTTGATAGAACAGCCAAGCACCCAGTAACAGCAGTAAAATCAACCCGCGTCGAATCACCAGCAACATGCCAGAAAAATGTCGATGGGTTCTTTGAGTTAGGCGCATACGGCGCAGCAGCAATGGCATCACTAAATCATTCGATACCATGATCGCTAATGCGATGGTCGAGACAATCACCATGCCACTCGCCGCCGAAGTACCTCCGAGGAAAGCTAACAAAGCAATGTGATTCGCACCTTCTGCCATTGGTACACTGATCACGTAAGTATCAGCCGGCATGTCGGTGAGCAGCCCTTGTCCTGCCCAAGCAATTGGCAGCACAAACAGGCCCATCAAAATCAAATAAAGAGGAAACAACCAGCGAGCGGTATGCAAATCTTGAGGACGTTCGTTCTCAACCACCATGGTGTGGAATTGACGCGGCAGACAGACAATCGCCAACATGGTCAAAACGGTATGAATAATTAAGGTCGGAATATTAGGCGATTCGTAGGTGGAAGCCGCCACATCAAACAAGTCAATTTTGTCACTGCTCATCGCCAGGTAGATAATAAACAGGCCAACAATCAAGAATGCTGCAAGCTTAACGATAGATTCAAACGCCACCGCCATCATCATGCCACGGTGATGTTCTGTGTTATCAATGTGTCTTGTACCAAACAGCATGGTAAAAATGGCCAAAGCACCGACCACAAACCAAGAGACGTGATAATCCTGATAACCGAAATCAGACGCTAGGTTTGGCGCAACAATATCTAGCCCCATCGTAATACCACGCAGCTGTAGCGCGATATAAGGAAGAATACCGACCACGGCAATCACGGTGACGGCAACAGCCAAGCCCTGAGATTTTCCATAACGAGCCGCGATAAAGTCGGCAATTGAAGTGATGTGTTCACGCTTTGCAATCAGGATCAACCGCGCCAAGATCCGCCACCCGAGTGTAAAGACCAGAATGGGGGCGAGATAGATGGGTAAAAAGGACCATGGGTTATTGCTCGCCTGTCCGACCGTTCCATAGAAAGTCCAAGAGGTACAATACACTGCAATCGAAAGACTATAGATCCATGGGCGCCAACGCGATAGCCAGCGAACCTGCCTGTCTCCATACCAAGCGATCAGAAATAACACGCCCAAATAGGCTAAAGAGACTGGAATTACTATCCATCCTTGCATTAAAAACCCTTTTTCATCCATAAAAAAACCTCTCCATAAGGGAGAGGTTTCATTTAACTAAGGATGGGTCATTAACTCAATCGAATCGCTTAAATTCTGTGCTTCAGACTCTAATTATCAGCATTTGCTGTTAGATTCTAATTGTTCCGAACCTGATTGATTAATCTCAACCACTGAACTTCTCTCGTCCAACTTAATGAACAGAGCAAGAGCCCCCATCGCGGCCATACCCCAGAAGATGTTTGCCCCCCAAAGCTCATAGCCCCAACCACTTAAGGTCGTCATTAGTGCGATAACAGCCCCCAATGGGATCGCGTTATACAGAGCTTGCAGCGCGACCATTTTATTCTGTTCTTCTGATTGAATGTATTGAATGGCTGCGATATGCGCCATAGCAAACGTCACACCATGCAGCATTTGCACCATAACCAAGGCGAAAATCGCCGTTGTTGATGCGGTAATCCCCCAACGAGCCATCACACCGATTGCAGCTACCACGAATAGAGTACGCATTGACCAGCCAGAGAATAAGCGCTTACTGAGAGCAAACACAGCCACCTCAGCAACAACGCCTAGGCTCCATAAATAACCAATAATCGCTTCTGAGTGACCGGCTTCTTTCCAGTAAATCGCACTAAAACTGTAGTAAGCCGCATGGCTACCTTGCAGCAACGCCATCAAGGCCAAAAATTTAACCACAGACGACTCACGCAGTAACTCACCTAATTTTGGTCGCACTGCTTGTTTCTCAGATTGCGTTACTGGCATCACGTTAGGGTTTCTCATCGCCAACACTAACGACAACAGCACACCAACAAGCGCTGTATACAAAATCATATCAGTGCCGAACTGTGCGACTAAATAACCCACCACGGTTGAACCCGCAATAAAAGCAATCGAACCCCATAAACGAGTGCGTCCATAGTCAAGCATCTTAAGACGACTGTAATGGTTAGCCATTGCGTCAGAAAGAGGGATAACCGGCCCACAACACAGGTTAAACAATACTGTTGCCAACAGCATCAATAGAAAACTGCCTCCAGTAAAGAAGTGGAAACCAACAAATAACAATGAGGCGAAGCTCAACCAGCGCAGAGCGGGCAAAAGATTCTCTACGTTATGGATGCGCGGCGTAATCACAAGGTTAGCAACACAGCGAGTCGCAAAACCAATACCAATCAATACACCGATGTCCCCTGCAGAAACGCCTTGGTCTTCAAACCACAACGCCCAAAATGGCAAGTACACACCATACGCAAAAAAGAAACCAAGAAAATACTGAGATATCCATCCGTAAGGAGAGGGGCTAAACATAAATAACCTATAAAGTGTGCGGAAAAAGGCGGCTCCAATTATGCCTATCTAGAGTAGGATGAAAAAGGGAATTATTACTGGGATAGCATTCCTATATTCAATTAGCCTAGATATCACTTATCACTTATCACTTATCACTTATCACCAAGCTATATCACGTTCATCGATATCTAGTCTGCATTTAGACTAAAGTCGTCTGGAGCTTCGCTGGTATTTTGTCAGACTGATTAAAGACTCCCACTTCTTGTGATGCTTATGCCTGAAAAATTTAATATGCAGCACCCACCCTTCGATAGCCTGTCCGATACGGAACAATTGAAGCTTCGCTCTTCATTAGACGTGGTGTATTACCGCTCTCAAGAAGTGATACTGGAAGCAGATAGGCCGAGCAGACACCTGCATATCCTGATCAAAGGAGCCGTTGAAGAGCGCGCGAGCAGTGATGGTGAGATTTACGCACATTACGCCAATGACGATATTTTTGATGTGCGCAGCCAGTTTGAACCTCACACCAAACATCAATATATCGCACTCGAAGACACCTTAAGCTACCTACTGCCTACCGATGTTTTTCTCGATCTTTATCACGCCAATGGTCAATTTGCCGCCTACTTTGATAGTAACCTGTCGACACGGAAAGCTCTGATTGAGGCCGCTCAGCAGCAACAAAACCTTGCCGAGTTTATATTGACCAAAGTGGATGACTCTATTTATCACCCACCACTGATTCTTGAGCCAGGGCAACCCATCAACCAAGTCACTCAAATCCTAAAAGAGCAAGGCTTAGACTCGGCGCTGGTGCATTTAGACGACAAAGGCATAAAAGATTTTGGTTCAGGCTCCTTACCGTATGGGATCGTCACACGAACCAATTTATTGCACGCTGTAATGCTCGATAACTTCCCACAGGACGCGCCCGTTGGCGAGATTGCAACATTTCCAGTGATGCACGTAAACCAAGGGGATTTCTTATTTAATGCCATGATTACCATGACCAGAAACCGGGTAAAAAGGTTGATGGTTTGTGACGGTCTAGATGCTGTCGGCATGGTGGATATGACACAAATCCTCAGTGCATTCTCCACTCACTCTCACGTGCTCACTTTGCGTATTGCGCGATCCACCAGCATTGAAGAGCTCGCATTAGCCTCCAACAAACAACGTCAACTGGTCGAAAGCCTACTCAGTAACGGCATTCGCACGCGCTTCATCATGGAGCTAATTTCAGCCGTTAATGAACAGATAATAGAGAAAGCGTTTGAGTTGGTTATCCCACCCGCACTGCATAATCATTGCTGCCTCATCGTGTTGGGCTCCGAAGGCCGTGGAGAACAAATCCTCAAAACCGATCAAGACAACGCGCTAATAATTCAAGATGGCTTGGAGTGGCATCAATGCCAAAGTGCCATGAACGACCTCACCCACACCCTTCAACAATTGGGTTACCCACTGTGCCCGGGCAACGTGATGGTCAACAACCCGAAATGGGTGCATTCAGAACAAGAGTGGAAACAAACCCTCACCCATTGGGTAAAAAAAGCCACGCCAGACACCGTGATGGATATCGCGATCATGGCGGATGCACACGCCGTTGCGGGTAATAGAGAGTTATTAAAACCCGTAAAGCAGCACCTAAGTGATTTGATGCTCGGACAAGAATTGATTCTGACTGAATTCTGCCGACCGGCTCTGAACTTCTCAGTACCCCTCACCCTGTTTGGCAATGTTAAACAATCCAAGTCAGGGCTCGATATCAAACAAGGCGGTATTTTCCCTATCGTGCATGGTGTGAGGGCACTCTGTCTTGAGCATGGTGTCACGGTAAACAACACCTTCGAACGCATTGAACAGTTGGTCTGTAAGAAAGTGCTTGAGCAAAGTACCGCCGATAACCTTAGTGAAGCACTCAAACAGTTCTTTAAGTGGCGCTTAGCCCAAAGACTTTCTCAGCAGCACAGTAGCAACAAGATTAACGTCAAATTGATGGAGCGAGCAGACAGAGACCTGCTTCGCCATAGCTTGCATGTGGTCAAAAAATTCAAGCAATGGCTTGGCTACCACTATCAGATACGGGATTAGGCGATTGAACGATGAATAGATTGGTTCGTTATTACTGGCATCATAAACTCAAAGGCTCTACTTATCAGCCTCTGTTTACTGCGCCTGCTAATCACGAATACGTATCTCTCGATTGTGAAACCACCAGCCTCGACCCCAATCAGGCAGAATTAGTCACCATTGCTGCGACCAAGATCATCGGTAACCGAATCATTACCAGCCAACCTTTTGAAGTCCGATTGCGCGCCCCGCAATCACTCGATTGCAATTCAATAAAAATCCACCGCATTCGTCATCAAGATCTAAAGCATGGCATCGAAGAAAAACAGGCTTTAATCGAGCTACTTAACTTCATTGGAAATCGTCCTTTAGTCGGCTATCACATCCGCTATGACAAAAAGATTCTCGACCGCGCCTGTTTAAAACAGCTTGGATTTCCACTGCCTAACCGATTAGTCGAAGTGAGCCAACTCTACCAAGACAAACTCGAAAGACAGCTGCCCAATGCCTATTTTGATCTCAGTATGGACGCCATCTGTCGCCAGCTCGATTTACCTATCCCCGTCAATAAACATGATGCATTACAAGACGCTATCTCCGCCGCCCTGATCTTTGTTCGCCTGAAACATGGTGATCTGCCCCGTTTCAACTCTTCTTATTCTTAATTCAACCACTGGCGCTTCACATAGAGAGCAACATCTCAAAAATGAACTTAACTCGCTATTTTGTAAGTGAAAAGCAACGTCTCATCCTAAAGTCTAATTGTGGAAATCGCCGTCCTAGTCGAGAGTGATAACACAACGACGGTTCTGTAATAGACCTAGAAACTGAACACAAAGGAAGTTGCCAGTTCATTAGGAATGTAGGCACAAGGAGAGATGCAATGAGTGAAGCCCACGTTTATCCGGTAAAAGAAAATATTAAATCAACCACACACGCGGATAATGACACTTACCTAGCCATGTACCAGCAATCTGTTTCTGACCCTGAAGGCTTTTGGGGTGAACACGGAAAAATCGTTGATTGGATTAAACCTTTCACACAGGTAAAAAATACCTCTTTCGACCCTGGCCACATTGATATTCGCTGGTTTGAAGATGGCACGCTTAACGTTTCGGCTAACTGTATCGACCGCCACCTTGCTGAGCGCGGTGATGAAGTCGCTATCATCTGGGAAGGCGATGATCCGGCGGATGACAAAACTCTAACTTTTAATGAACTACACAAAGAAGTGTGCCTGTTTTCAAATGCTCTAAAAGAGCAAGGCGTGCGCAAAGGTGATGTAGTTTGTTTATACATGCCAATGGTTCCTGAAGCTGCGGTTGCCATGCTGGCATGTACCCGTATCGGGGCGGTTCACACAGTGGTATTTGGCGGTTTCTCCCCAGAAGCACTGTCTGGTCGTATTATCGATTCAAATTCTAAAGTCGTTATCACTGCCGATGAAGGCGTGCGTGGTGGCCGTGCGGTTCCACTGAAGAAAAATGTCGATGAAGCACTGACGAATCCTGAAGTGAAGAACATCGAAAAGGTTGTAGTATTCAAACGTACTGGCGGCGATGTTGCATGGCACGAACACCGCGATGTATGGTGGCACGATGCTATTGCTAATGTATCTGCAGATTGCCCACCAGAAGAGATGAACGCAGAAGATCCACTATTCATCCTTTATACGTCAGGCTCAACAGGCAAACCTAAGGGTGTTATGCACACTACAGGTGGTTACCTCGTTTATGCAGCAATGACCTTCAAATACGTGTTCGATTACCAAGAAGGCGAAACTTTCTGGTGTACAGCCGATGTGGGTTGGATTACCGGTCACACATACCTTGTTTACGGACCGCTTGCCAATGGTGCAAAAACCATTCTGTTTGAAGGCGTGCCGAACTACCCGAACACCAGCCGCATGAGTGAAGTGGTCGATAAGCACCAAGTTAATATTCTTTATACTGCACCAACAGCGATTCGCGCTTTGATGGCGAAAGGCAATGAAGCCGTTGAAGGCACGTCTCGTGACAGCCTAAGAATCATGGGCTCAGTGGGTGAACCTATCAACCCAGAGGCGTGGGAGTGGTACTACAAAACAATCGGTAATGAGCAGTCTCCAATTGTTGATACATGGTGGCAAACAGAAACGGGCGGAATCTTGATTGCACCGCTACCAGGCGCAACAGACCTAAAACCGGGCTCAGCGACGCGTCCATTCTTCGGTGTGCAACCGGCGCTGGTTGATAACATGGGTAACATCATTGAGGGTGCAACAGACGGCAACCTAGTGATTCTTGACTCTTGGCCAGGCCAGATGCGTACCGTTCACGGCGATCATGACCGTTTCGAACAAACTTACTTCTCGACCTTTAAAGGCATGTACTTCACCAGTGATGGTGCTCGTCGTGATGAAGACGGTTACTACTGGATTACTGGCCGTGTTGATGACGTTCTGAACGTATCAGGTCACCGTATGGGTACCGCTGAGATTGAATCGGCTCTAGTCGCATTTGATAAGATCGCAGAGGCTGCGATTGTAGGTATCCCTCATGATATTAAAGGCCAAGCGATTTACGCTTACATCACGTTGAATGATGGTGAATTCCCGACCGCAGAGCTTCATAAAGAAGTGAAAGACTGGGTACGCAAAGAGATAGGCCCAATCGCAACGCCAGATGTACTGCACTGGACCGACTCATTACCAAAAACTCGTTCAGGTAAAATCATGCGTCGTATCCTGCGTAAGATTGCCACTGGCGATACTGGCAACCTAGGCGATACGTCGACACTGGCAGACCCAAGCGTGGTCGATAAGCTGATTGCAGAGAAAGCGGAACTGGCATAAGCAACCCGTCACATTACGTAATTACTGTTTAAAACAGCTCCTTTCTAAACCGTCACCTATGTGGCGGTTTTTTTATGGCTGATCTTGATCTCAAATATCCTCGACAAAATTAAGGCTAAGGCGCTTTTTTGTTAAGTTGGTAACAATCTCACACTCTCTCAATAGGAGATTAGACCAGTAAATTGCTGCGATTTGCGCTGAATTAGCTATAATCTGGTTCTAATTTTTAAATTTGGGTTTTTCTTACTGGAAATTATCCCCAAATTTTCAATAAAATGGCAACATTCACGTTCGTAAACACGATAAAGGAAGATAGCCCCACAATGTCTACAAAGTTTCGCATTCTAGTTTTAAATGGACCAAACCTTAATCTGTTAGGCCTTAGAGAGCCTGCACACTACGGTTCTCAAACACTTGACCAGATTATTAGCTCATTGACCGAGCAAGCGAAAACACACGATGTTGAGCTATCTCACTTACAGTCAAATCGTGAGTATGAGCTGATTGAAGCTATCCATAGTGCTTATCAAAATGTTGATTTCATTATTATCAACCCAGCGGCCTTTACACATACCAGTGTGGCGTTGCGTGATGCACTACTTGGTGTTGCTATCCCATTTATTGAGGTTCACCTATCGAATGTTCACGCACGTGAACCATTCCGTCACCACTCTTACCTGTCTGATAAAGCAGAAGGTGTGATTTGTGGCTTAGGTGCCCAAGGTTATCAATTTGCTTTGACCGCTGCGCTCAACAAGCTCAACGCAAAGTAAATAAAAACAACGAACTATTACTAACCTACTCAGTCAAAGAGTAAGTTCAATCAACAGATAAAGAGAAAGAAACAATGGATATTCGCAAAATCAAGAAGCTAATCGAATTGGTTGAAGAGTCTGGTATTTCTGAGCTAGAGATCTCTGAAGGTGAAGAGTCAGTACGAATCAGTCGTAACAGCCCTGTATCTGCAGCGCCTATTCAATATGCAGCAGCTCCAGCTCCTGTAGCGGCAGCAGCACCTGCGGCGGCACCTGTAGCTGCAGAAGCGGCAGCTCCTGCAGTTCCTGCTGGTCACCAAGTTCTTTCTCCAATGGTTGGTACTTTCTACGGCGCTCCAAGCCCAGATGCAAAACCATTCGTTAAGGTTGGTCAATCTGTAACTGCTGGCGAAACGCTATGTATCGTTGAAGCAATGAAAATGATGAACCAAATCGAAGCTGATAAATCTGGTGTTGTAACGGCTATCCTAGTTGAAGACGGTCAACCAGTAGAATTCGACCAAGCTCTAGTAATTATCGAATAATAGAGAGCACTCATTATGTTAGATAAATTAGTAATCGCGAACCGTGGTGAAATTGCACTGCGTATTCTGCGAGCATGTAAAGAGCTTGGCATCAAAACGGTAGCGGTTCACTCAACAGCTGACCGCGATCTTAAGCACGTACTGCTTGCTGACGAAACCATTTGTATCGGTCCAGCTCGTGGTATCGATAGCTACCTGAACATTCCTCGTATCATCAGCGCTGCTGAAGTAACGGGTGCAGTCGCTATCCACCCTGGCTACGGCTTCCTATCTGAAAATGCAGATTTTGCAGAACAGGTAGAGCGCAGTGGTTTTATCTTCGTTGGCCCTAAAGCTGAAACCATTCGCATGATGGGTGACAAAGTGTCAGCTATCACGTCAATGAAAAAAGCGGGTGTACCTTGTGTACCAGGTTCTGACGGTCCTCTTGACGACGACGAAGCGAAAAACAAAGCGCACGCTAAGCGCATTGGTTTCCCTGTAATCATCAAGGCTTCTGGCGGCGGCGGCGGTCGTGGTATGCGTGTTGTTCGTACTGAAAAAGAACTAACAGAAGCTATCGCAATGACTCGTGCTGAAGCAAAAGCATGTTTCAATAACGACATGGTTTACATGGAAAAATTCCTAGAAAACCCACGTCACATTGAAGTACAAGTGCTTGCAGATGGTCAAGGTAATGCTATCCACCTAGGTGAGCGTGACTGTTCAATGCAGCGTCGTCACCAGAAAGTTGTGGAAGAAGCACCAGCACCAGGTATCACTGAAGAAATGCGTAAATACATCGGCGACCGTTGTACTCGTGCATGTCTTGAGATTGGTTACCGCGGCGCAGGTACATTTGAATTCCTATACGAGAACGGTGAGTTCTACTTCATTGAAATGAACACTCGCATCCAGGTTGAGCACACGATTACTGAAATGGTAACGGGTATCGATCTAGTGAAAGAGCAACTTCGCATTGCTGCTGGTCAGCCTCTATCATTCACACAGGATGATATTAAGCTGCGCGGCCACTCAATCGAATGTCGTATCAATGCAGAAGATCCGGTGCGTTTCCTACCCTCTCCGGGTAAGATCACGCGTTTCCATGCTCCAGGTGGTATGGGCGTACGTTGGGAGTCTCACATCTACACGGGTTACACAGTGCCACCACACTACGATTCAATGATTGGTAAGCTGATCACTTACGGTGAGAACCGTGATGTTGCTATCGCTCGCATGAAGAACGCATTGGGTGAAATGATTGTTGAAGGTATTAACGTTAATACTGAGCTTCAACTGTCTATTATGAACGACGAAAACTTCCAACACGGTGGGGCAAACATCCACTACCTTGAGAAGAAGCTTGGTCTACAATAGACGCTAGCCTTCCGTAATTCGTTCTCTGTAGAACAGTAATAAATGCTCACTTCGGTGGGCATTTTTGTTTGTAAATACTCGCAATAATCAATTCATCATCCCCATTATATTCCGTGGGGTTTTGGTGAATTTGCTCATATTTTCTGCTAGACTCGCCATCCAATTTTTCTCATATAGAAGATGCAGCCATGCCTTGGATTCAAATCAAGCTTAATGCTACCAATGAAAATGCCGAACAAATCGGCGACATGTTAATGGAAGAGACTGGTGCTCTTTCTGTAACTTTCCTGGATGCACAAGATACCCCTGTATTTGAGCCTCTGCCGGGCGAAACTCGCCTTTGGGGTGATACTGACATTCTCGCGCTTTACGACGCTGAGACTGACACTGGTGTCGTTCTAGCGCAGATTAAAGCAAGCAACATGTTCCCTGCAGACTTTGCTCACAAAGTAGAGCAAATTGAAGACAAGGATTGGGAACGTGAATGGATGGACAACTTCCACCCAATGAAGTTTGGTGAGCGTTTATGGATTTGCCCTAGCTGGCGCGATATCCCTGAACCTGACGCTGTAAACGTCATGCTAGACCCTGGTCTTGCATTTGGTACCGGTACTCACCCAACAACAGCATTGTGTCTTGAATGGCTTGAAGGCCTAGACCTGACAGGCAAAACCGTGATCGATTTCGGTTGTGGTTCAGGCATCCTAGCGATCGCTGCGATCAAACTTGGCGCGGCAAAAGTTATCGGGATCGACATTGATCCTCAAGCCCTGCTTGCATCAAAAGACAACGCACAACGCAATGGCGTGGCAGAGCAACTAGAAGTGTTCTTACCACAAGATCAACCGGAAGGTTTACTTGCTGACGTTGTTGTTGCCAACATTCTTGCAGGTCCACTACGCGACCTTTCTGGCATCATTAAAGGTCTAGTAAAGCCAAATGGTGTACTAGCAATGTCGGGTGTTTTAGATACACAAGCGGAAGATGTTGCAACTTATTATCGTGATGAGCTTCACATTGATCCGATCATTGAACAACAAGAATGGTGTCGAATCTCTGGTCGCAAGCAAGGCTAGGTAAGACTTTGGGCGCTAATTGATTGAAATTTAAACGAATTACAAAAACAAATTGTAAATGCTCAAATATTAGTCTTTTCACGCAGCGAAAAAATGCGTAAAATGCGCGCCCTTGCTGGTACAGAACTGTGATGACATTTTTGAAAATCGGAAATTATCAACTTAAGAACAATCTAATCGTCGCTCCTATGGCTGGCGTAACGGATAGACCATTCCGTGAGTTGTGTCTTCGTTACGGTGCGGGGATGGCAGTCAGTGAAATGATGTCCTCCAATCCGAAAGTTTGGAAAACGTCAAAATCTCAGCAGCGTATGGTACATGAAGGCGAATCGGGCATTCGTTCAGTACAAATCGCTGGTGCAGATCCACAGCTTATGGCCGAGGCTGCTCAATTCAATGTTGCTAACGGTGCGCAAATCATCGATATCAATATGGGTTGCCCAGCAAAAAAAGTGAATAAGAAGCTTGCGGGCTCAGCCCTGCTTCAGCATCCAGAACTCATTGAAGATATTCTGAAGGCTGTGGTAAATGCTGTCGACGTTCCAGTAACGTTGAAAACGCGCACAGGCTGGGATACAGACAATAGAAACTGTGTCCAAATCGCGAAAATAGCCGAAGACTGCGGCATACAAGCTCTTGCCCTTCACGGGAGAACTCGCGCTTGTATGTACAAAGGTGAGGCAGAATACAAACACATTAAAGCAGCGAAACAAGCAGTATCTATTCCGGTTATCGCTAACGGTGATATCGATAGTCCGGAAAAAGCGAAGTTTGTGCTGGAGTACACCGGCGCTGATGCTTTAATGATAGGTCGACCTGCCCAAGGGCGTCCTTGGATTTTTAACGAAATCCTACACTATTTGGAAAACGGCACCACGATGGACCCACTCCCGATTTCGGAAGTGAAAGACATCATGCTTGGTCATGTGCTCGCTCTACATGAATTTTATGGAGAGTTTTTAGGCCCTCGCATCGCTCGTAAGCATGTGGGTTGGTATCTAAAAGAGCATGAACAAGCGAGTGAGTTTCGCCGTACCTTCAACGCATTCGAAGCAGGTGATCTGCAGCTTGAAGCGCTAGAAGGTTTTTTTGATAACGTTGCACCATAATTACGAGAAGAGCTAGACCGAATATGTTCGAACAAAATCTGACTTCAGAAGCATTGACAGTAACTACAGTTACATCACAAGACCAAATCACGCAGAAGCCACTACGTGACTCAGTTAAAGCATCATTGAAAAATTACCTTGCTCAATTAAACGGTCAAGAAGTCAGCGAGTTATACGAATTAGTATTAGCTGAAGTTGAACAGCCACTACTAGACACTATCATGCAGTACACTCGCGGTAACCAAACTCGCGCAGCAACCATGATGGGTATTAACCGCGGTACTCTTCGCAAGAAACTTAAAAAATACGGCATGAACTAATCGTTCTTTCGTAATTTATTGAATTAGAAGCCGAGCTCTTTATTGAACTCGGCTTTTTTTTGTTTATATGGCAACAAGCGAACAATTATCAATCAATTAATGAGATGTAACGATTGATAACGTAATCACTACCGATATAATGACCCATTAATCTAATCGTCTGGAAGCTACATGCTTGATATGAAAAGGGAAGAATGGCTTAGCACACTGATCCGTGAACTGCCTGATCGTCATCTTCTGTTGGATACATCCGGACGTATTGTTGAAAACTTTGACAATCCAAATCACCACACAGTTTCAGAACTGTTGCCTCCCTCGGTTGAAAAGCAGCTATTAGAGGCGGCAAAGCAAGCTTATTCCAGTCGCGAAATTCAATACATTCAATACTCTCTTGCGCCCTGTCAGCAACTTCAGCTTTCTATTGAACAACTTTTCGCTCAAGGTGAAGAATCAGACGATCGATATTTTGAATCGACATTAAAGCCATTGTATCTCTCGCCAGAAAAGCAATACGTGCTGTGGCAAGAGCGAGATATTACTAAAGCACAGCAACGTGAAGCTGAGCTGATAGAACTCGCTGAAATCGATGAGCTAACTGGGATTTTAAATAGACGAGCCTTTTTACTTGGGTTGGAAAAAGAGTTCAGTCAACCGCCTAAGCAAAGCTTAACTTGTTTGATGATAGACATAGACCACTTCAAAGAAATCAATGATCAAGTTGGCCACCTCTCTGGTGATGAGGTAATCGTTCAAGTCGCGAGTTTATGCCAACAGTCAATAGACTGCGATGATTATCTAGGTCGCTTGGGTGGCGAAGAATTCGGTGTCATTCTCACACACACCAGTGCCATTGAAGCTTATTACGTTGCAGAGACGATTCGTAAAACGATTGAATCAACACCATGCACCGTAGACGGCCACATCATCTACCCAACAGTCAGCATCGGTGTTGCTGAATACACACCACATCTTAAAACCATAAAAGAACTATTGGCTCAAGCTGATAGAGCCATGTACTCTTCAAAGCAGACTGGCCGCAACCAAGTCACGCTTTACCATAATAACCTACCCACTTTAAAAATTGACGCTCAACTAAGAGCCAAAATACTGCAAGCTTCCTAGGGTTATCAACCATAGTAAACCTCTCTCCCTAACGGGGGACCTTCTCAGCTATTTACCATCAGCAGCACAGCATGAGCTTTGTTTATCTTCGCTCGCCAAAGCACCTAAGATAGAACAATGGCTCGCATCGTCATCTACATGTCCGCAGCAAGCATCATTAATCTTCTTTAATGCCGTGCGTATTCTGCCAAGTTCACTGATTTTTTCATCAATAAGTGTCAGCTTTGCCGTTGTGATGGCTTTCACTTCCGAGCAACTGTGCTGCGTTGCTTCCAAGCGAATCTCGAGCAATTCCTTAATTTCATCTAAACTCAGCCCTAACGCTTTAGATTTAAGAATAAAGGTCACCTGTTTTTGATTGTTTTCATCATATAAGCGATATCCTGAGTCACTGCGACTGGCAGGAGCAATCAGGTTACTTTTTTCATAAAACCGTAAGGTATCGGCTGTCACACCGCATCGTTTCGCTAATTCACCGATCTGAAACATGTTTTTTCCTACTGTTCCGTCCATTCCACAATTAACCTTATCGTTACTTTTCAGGCTGAAATGGCACTTTTCATAATTAATTTTGAGATGCCAAACGATTGCGCGAGCTTTTTTGTAATAAATTAGTTAGAATCTGCGCCATCAAATTTGGAGTTGGTTATCTTATAGCTTGATTATAAGAACACCCCAAAGGTCTTTACCAAAACTGGCCAATATTTTATCTCTTACTGGTATCTAAGATACTCCACGCTAAGAAGATAGAAACAAGTTCTTTTTTGGCAAATATCTTTATTTTAACCCCATGAATTTGAGGAAGATGGAAGCATGAATAACGCTCGTCCAATTCGCCGCGCTCTCATCAGCGTATCAGACAAAACTGGTATCGTTGAATTTGCACAAGCTCTTGCTAACCGTGGTGTAGATATCCTATCTACCGGTGGCACTGCTCGCCTGCTTGCTGAAAAAGGCATCTCTGTTACAGAAGTATCTGATTACACTGGTTTCCCAGAAATGATGGATGGCCGTGTTAAGACTCTGCACCCAAAAGTTCATGGTGGTGTTCTAGGCCGTCGTGGTCAAGATGATGACGTGATGGAAACTCACGGTATCAACCCTATCGATATGGTTGTTGTAAACCTATACCCATTCGCAGAAACCGTTGCTAAAGAAGGTTGTACCCTTGCTGACGCTGTTGAGAACATCGACATCGGCGGTCCTACAATGGTTCGCTCTGCAGCGAAAAACCACAAAGACGTAACTATCGTTGTTAACGCACACGACTACGAGCGCGTTGTTGCTGAAATGGACGCGAACGAGAAATCTCTAACGCTAGAGACTCGTTTCGACCTCGCTATCGCAGCATTCGAGCACACAGCTTCTTACGACGGCATGATCGCAAACTACTTCGGCACTATGGTTCCATCTTACGGTGCCTCTCTACTTGATGAAGAAGGAAAGAAGGCTGATGAAGAGTCTAAATTCCCTCGCACGTTCAACCAACAGTTCGAGAAGAAACAAGACATGCGCTACGGTGAGAACAGCCACCAAGCGGCAGCATTCTACGTTGAAGCGAACCCTGAAGAAGCGTCGGTTTCTACTGCTCGCCAAATCCAAGGTAAAGCGCTTTCTTACAACAACATCGCTGACACTGACGCAGCACTTGAGTGTGTGAAAGAGTTCGACCAGCCAGCATGTGTAATTGTTAAGCATGCTAACCCATGTGGTGTTGCACTAGGTGAAGACATCCTAGAAGCTTACGACCGTGCATTCAAAACAGACCCAACGTCTGCATTTGGCGGCATCATCGCTTTCAACCGTGAGCTAGACGCTGCAACAGCAACGGCTATCACTGAGCGTCAATTCGTTGAAGTTATCATTGCACCATCTGTTTCTGCGGAAGCAGTAGCAATCGTAGCGGCTAAGAAAAACCTTCGCCTGCTTGAGTGCGGTGAGTGGACAACTAAGACAACTGGTTTTGACGTGAAACGCGTTAACGGCGGTTTGCTAGTTCAAGACCGCGACCAAGGCATGGTGTCTGAAGATGACCTTAAAGTGGTTTCTAAGCGCCAACCTACAGCTGAAGAGCTAAAAGATGCCCTATTCTGCTGGAAAGTAGCGAAATACGTTAAATCTAACGCTATCGTTTACTCGAAAGGCGACATGACAATTGGTGTTGGCGCTGGCCAAATGAGCCGCGTTTACTCTGCGAAAATCGCAGGCATCAAAGCTGCAGACGAAGGTCTACAGGTTGAAGGTTGTGTGATGGCATCAGATGCATTCTTCCCATTCCGTGACGGTATCGACGCGGCAGCAGAAGCGGGCATCAAGTGTGTTATCCAACCGGGCGGCTCTATGCGTGATGACGAAGTTATCGCAGCAGCAGACGAACACGGCATGGCGATGATCTTTACGGGCATGCGTCACTTCCGCCACTAATTTCCTCTTCGTATTTGGCACTGTGGCGTCGTTAGCTGCTTTCGCCCACCCCGGTCACATAGTGGACTATGCTTCCGGGGATGGGCTCAATTGCTGCCTAGCCACATCACCAACTACTTTGAGCAAAACTTATAATTTTGTTTTTTAAATATTCCGATATTTGAAATACGTAGAGCAAGTCAGCGACTTTAGTTCAAGGAAAACACGCGGAGCTTATGACCATAAGTGAGCATGTTTGACACAGAAATAAAGGCTCTGAAGCAGCTATAAGGATTTTAAAACATGAATGTACTTATTATTGGTGCTGGCGGTAGAGAACATGCTTTGGGTTGGAAAGCGGCACAAAACCCAAACGTTGAAACAGTATTCATTGCTCCAGGTAACGCAGGTACTGCGCTTGAACCTAAACTTGAGAACGTAAACATCGGCGTTGAAGACATCGCAGGTTTAGTCGCGTTTGCTCAAGATAAAAAAATCGAACTGACTATCGTTGGCCCTGAAGCACCATTGGTTATTGGTGTTGTTGATGCATTCCGCGAAGTTGGCCTACCAATCTTCGGTCCAACTCAAGCGGCAGCACAGCTTGAAGGCTCTAAAGCATTCACCAAAGACTTCCTAGCTCGCCATGAGATCCCAACAGGTTACTACTCAAACTTCACTGAGATTGAGCCAGCTATCGCTTACGTTCGCGAGCAAGGCGCTCCAATCGTAGTAAAAGCTGACGGTCTTGCGGCGGGTAAAGGCGTTATCGTTGCGATGACACTTGAAGAAGCTGAAGACGCAATCAAAGACATGCTAGCAGGCAACGCATTTGGCGAAGCAGGCAGCCGCGTGGTAATTGAAGAGTTCCTTGAAGGCGAAGAAGCAAGCTTCATCGTAATGGTTGACGGTTCTAGCGTTCTGCCTATGGCCACTAGCCAAGATCACAAACGTGTTGGCGACAAAGACACTGGCCCTAATACTGGCGGCATGGGTGCTTACTCTCCAGCTCCAGTGGTAACTCCTGAAATCCATAACCGCATCCTTGAGGAAGTTATCTATCCAACGGTACGTGGTATGGACGCAGAAGGCGCTCCTTACACTGGTTTCCTTTACGCAGGACTAATGATCGATGCTGACGGCACGCCTAAGGTTATCGAATACAACTGCCGCTTTGGCGACCCTGAAACGCAACCTATCATGATGCGTATGGAGTCAGACCTTGTTGAACTTTGCCTAATGGCTATCGATGAGAAGCTAGACGAAGCAGAATCAAAGTGGGACCCACGCGCTTCTATCGGTGTTGTTCTTGCTGCTGGCGGTTACCCTGCTGACTACGCAAAAGGTGACGTTATTTCACTGCCAACCAGCGAAGTTGAAGGCCAAAAGGTTTTCCACGCGGGTACGACAAATAACGAAGCTGGCGACGTTGTGACAAACGGTGGCCGTGTACTTTGTGCAACGGCACTGGGTAATACGGTTTCTGAAGCTCAGGAGCGCGCTTACGCGTTGACGAAGCAAGTTAGCTGGAATGGTATGTTCCACCGCAATGACATCGGTTACCGTGCGATTGCGCGCGAGCAAGAACAGTAATCAATCTTGTTACTCGCTTACTTTCCAATAACAGTAAGCAAATGACAGAAAAGGCGCCTCGATAGGCGCCTTTTTTATCACTCAATCTCTCTAGGAATCTGTACCTGTACAGACAAATCAGCACTTGGCCTACAGCAAGCCAAATACCCTCAATCCTTTAGTTGATCGCTATTCTTTCAACAATGACGGCCTAACGACACAATCATGGCTGTCTTCAGCCAGCATCAGTAACTCTTCTACGCTCATCTTACCTAGTGAATCACTGCCAAGAAACGCCGCATAGCTTTCCACAGACGCCAATCGATCGATCACGAAGCTTGGCAAGGTCTGATTAAATTCAAAGCGATCAAACTCACCACCAGCACACGTTTCAAAAGAACGACCATTCCAGTAACCCTGAACCAGTCTTAGCCCTTCGTCATGCTGCTTCATCGTAGTTTCTAAAACCGACTTGGCTTCTTTCTGGTAGCTTTCGAGTTGCTTAACTTGGATAGGTAAAATTTTGCTATCAATACGATACTGCTGATATACAGCTTCGCCTGACTTATTAAAACGCACATGGACACTATACGGAACCAGCTCATTAGAAGAATTACGTTGCTCACCTTCACGAATAAATTCACGAAGTATACCTTCCGACCAAGCATAGTCCGTTTGGTACCAGCCGTAATCGCCTACAGTGACGTAGTCAGCTGAAGTATGAGGTTGTGTTAGCTTGTTTGTAACCCAGTAGAAACTTGTCGCGTCGCCCATGACTTGGCCGCCGGTGTGAGTTTCAAATTGCTCTAGGTTTTTGCGAGGGCTGGTTGATGAACAGCCAATGAGAAATGTAGATAATAGTGAAACGAGAAGAAATGCTTTTTTCATAAAACCTGTACCGAGGTGGAATACGACTACCTCGGTACAGTTTAGATTATTTCACTGAATCTTTCAGCGCTTTACCTGCAACAAATGCTGGAACATTTGCAGCAGCGATTTGGATCTCGTCACCAGTTTTTGGGTTACGGCCAGTGCGAGCTGCACGGTGGTTTACTTTAAAAGTACCAAAACCAATTAGCTGAACTTGATCGCCATCTTTAAGAGCATCTGTAACACCGCCAAGAGTCGCTTCTAGAGCAGCTTTAGCTTGTGCTTTAGAAAGGTCCGCTTTTTCAGCAATAAAGTCGATTAATTGAGTCTTGTTCATTTTAGGTTTCCCTTCTTTGTATTTTTGAATTCGATTCACTCTAAAACATAAATGCCCCATCTGGCAAAGGTTTGTCGTCGATCTTTAGCTCTAATGCCGTAGTTTTAGCCATAATATGAGTAATAACTCACAATTTGTTACTGATTTTACTGAGCAAGCCCTTGTTTAAAAGGGGCTGAGAGCAAAATTAATGATGACCTAGCCACTACTTATTCTCTATAATCCACGCTGAATCGCTGCTAAAGCGTACAATTTAATTTAAGGGCAAACATGCTGCTGCTAACTATTTACGTCTCCATTGCTATTGGAGTTTCTTTCATTTGTTCTGTTTTGGAAGCTGTACTTTTGAGTATTAGTCCGAGCTACATTGCTCAACTAAAACAAAATGGGCACCCTGCAGCAGAGTCATTAGACAAACTGAAAACCGATATTGACCGCCCACTTGCGTCAATTTTAACGCTCAACACCATCGCGCACACCATAGGTGCAGCGACAGCGGGTGCACAAGCAGCAGTCGTTTTTGGTAGCCAATGGTTAGGCGTATTCTCTGCCGTATTAACTCTGGGTATTTTAGTTCTGTCTGAGATTGTTCCAAAAACCATTGGCGCAACCTACTGGCGTCAACTTGCTCCAGCATCATCAAATGTGCTTCGCTGGATGGTCTTTTTCCTAACACCATTTGTGTGGTTCTCAGAGCAAATTACCAAACGTTTAGCTCGCGGCCACCAGGCACCAAAAATGCGTGATGAGCTATCTGCAATGGCTATTTTGGCAAAAGAGAGCGGTGAATTTGCTGAAGGTGAATCAAAAATTCTGAGCAATCTGTTAGGTATTCAAGATGTACCCGTGACTCAAGTCATGACACCACGCCCTGTTGTATTCCGCGTCGATGCAGAAATGAGTGTCAATACGTTCCTAGAACAACACAAAGACACGCCATTCTCACGCCCACTGGTTTACAGCGAGCAAACTGACAATATCATCGGTTTTGTCCACCGCTTAGAGCTGTTTAGATTGCAGCAAGCGGGTTGTGGTGAGAAGGCTCTGGGTGAAGTGATGCGCCCTATCCACGTCTTGCTAAACAACATGGGCTTAGCTAAGGCCTTTGACCAAATGATGGCAAACCGCCTGCAACTGTCTTTAGTTGTGGACGAGTACGGCACAATTCAGGGCATCATCACCCTAGAAGATATCTTTGAACACCTAGTGGGTGAAGAGATTGTCGACGAAGCAGATAAAACCACAGACATGCAAGAACTGGCGTTCCAACGCTGGGAAACTTGGAAAGAGACACACGGTGTTATCGAAAACCGCGATGAAGAGGACGAGCTAGAAGAAAAAACTCTAGCAGACAACGACACCTCAGACTCAAAGTCAGCGGATGAAAGCAAGGTTCAAAAAGAAGACAAGAAAGACGCTTAATCTAAATTTGATAGCGTCAGATACAACAAAGGCTCCCTAGGGAGCCTTTGTTTCTACTCGTACCTTGATGCAATTGCAGATTATAGTGCAACACCAATGTTACTGACCGGGTCTTCACGCAGTTCGTGACGTAGGTCTTTGATCAGCTCTAAGTCACGCTCAGTCGTTTCACGTAGAGGTCGGAAAATGGCCCACTGAACGTCCCACTCTTCACATACCGCTTCGTTTTCTTTCTGGTTTTCGTTCGTCACTTCTTCAGCGCCTTGAGCAAACTCAAGCTCAGCAACCGTCTTCACCGATTGTTGACTCACTTTAATTACCGCTTCCAACATATGCTCACGATCAAGTAGACCATGGATTAATGTTGCTAAGCCTTGGCATGCGTCCATTGCAGGGTAAACACCATAGAAATCAAAATCATCTGCGCTAGGGAATAGCTCTTCTACTTTCTCAAGTTGACGCTCAAAGTTCACCTTTGCCGTTTTAACGGTTAGGACTTCCCAAATGCTATCCAAAACATCACGGTAGATTCGAGCTTCCGCAAATTCTGTATTCTCACAAAACATGGCATAGTTAGGATACATACGCTCACATAGACACGCCATAAAAGTAATTTGTTGCCAAGGTTCTAACT
This sequence comes from Vibrio sp. 10N.222.54.E6, assembly GCF_041473955.1. Taxonomy (NCBI): domain Bacteria; kingdom Pseudomonadati; phylum Pseudomonadota; class Gammaproteobacteria; order Vibrionales; family Vibrionaceae; genus Vibrio; species Vibrio sp. 10N.222.54.E6. Next base: position 130,643 of record NZ_JBFRTD010000009.1, read on the forward strand.
TTTCAAGACGAACCTGCAGTGGATTCTGAAGCATAGTCACTCAATAATTGCAGAAAAAGACAGCGAAAGTGTACTTGATAAACCCTGGGGGGAAAAGGTAAGCCGATGAACAATTTTACGAATAAGCTCTATATTCTTACCGAGCATGACGATACCTATACGCAACTGATTCTAAACCAAGGGTTACCTGACCTCGAAATCACTCAAAACCCCGAATTAGCTGAGATCGTACTGGCAGCTCCTCCTTTAATAGCGGAGCGACTTAATGAGTTTAAAAATCTAGACTGGATGCAAAGTACCTATGCAGGAATCAATAAACTCACTCAGCCGGATCTGCGCCAAGATTATACGCTGACCAACGTCAAAGGCATCTTCGGCCCTGCGATTGCTGAATACGTGTTGGGTTACACGATCAGCCACTGTAGACACTTTCCTCACTACCACCAGCAACAAGTACAACGAAACTGGCAGCCACAGCTTTATACTAGCCTAACTGACAAAACCATGGTGATTTTAGGAACGGGGTCAATTGGCAGTCATTTAGCTAAAACCGCTGCTGCTTTTGGTATTCACACCATAGGTGTCAACCGGACAGGTATCCCATCAAAGCAAGAAACCTTCAAAGAAACTTTCCACATTAATGAATTAGAAGCCGCCCTCAAGCAAGCGGATATTGTAGTGAACACATTGCCATCAACGGATGATACCTACCAACTACTGAATCAAACCACCTTAAGCTACTGCTCTAACGTATTGCTGTTTAATGTGGGACGTGGGGAAAGCGTAGATAATAAAGCGTTACTGCTTGCGATTAAGAATAAATGGGTTGAACACGCTTTCTTAGATGTCTTTGAATGCGAACCTCTCACACAAGAACACCCGTTTTGGAAATTGCCTCAAGTAACCATCACACCACACATTGCGGCTCTAAGTGAGCCAAGACAGGTCGTGGAGATCTTCGCCAATAATTACCAACAATGGCGAGATGGTTTTACACTTAATCACACCATTGATTTTGATAAAGGCTACTGATGTTCTCGTCACTGCTCACCGAGATACGACAATGCACCGCTTGTGAACCTCATTTATCACACGGTGCAAACCCAGTGATTCAGGCACACCCAAACGCGCGCTTGTTAATCATAGGCCAAGCACCCGGTATTAAGGTTCATGAATCATCTATCCCTTGGAACGACGCCAGTGGCGAGCGATTGAGAGAATGGCTAGAGATGGACAGCGATACGTTTTATGACGAACAAAAAGTCGCGATTGTCCCGATGGGCTTTTGCTATCCAGGAAAGGGAAAAAGTGGCGATCTACCGCCTCGAAAGGAGTGCGCTGCGCTATGGCACAAAAAAGTACTGCAATCACTGCCCAACATCCAAATGACCTTGCTGATTGGTCAGTATGCGCAAAACTATTATCTAAAAGAGAAAGCCACCAGCACACTCACTGAAACGGTACGTAACTGGCAGGCTTGGGCTCCAGAATTTTTGCCACTTCCCCACCCTTCACCACGTAATAATATCTGGCTCAAGAAAAACCCATGGTTCGAAAGTGAAGTCATTCCCTATATCAGGAAGCACGTATCAGAGCATTTGGCCTGCCATGATCCAAATGCCTAATTAGCTGCACATCAACGATGATTTAGTCGATATTGAGTGCGGATAGAAAGATAATAAAAAAGCGCTGCCGATTTCTCGACAGCGCTTTTTCTAAAAACACATACTGAATTACTTATGGTATGGCTTAGATAGGTCGTGAACTGCGTCCACAAATACACCAGCATTTTCTGGTGGCACATCTAGGTGAATACCATGGCCAAGGTTAAATACGTGACCAGTACCGCCGTCACCAAAACCTTCAAGGATAGTGCCGACTTCTTCACGAATACGCTCAGGTTGTGCGTAAAGTACTGATGGGTCCATGTTGCCTTGTAGAGCCACTTTATCGCCAATACGTGCTTTTGCATCAGCAATATTGATTGTCCAGTCTAGGCCAACTGCATCACAGCCGGTCGCTGCGATAGATTCTAGCCACATGCCACCGTTCTTAGTGAACAGAGTAACCGGTACACGGCGACCTTCGTTTTCACGAATTAGGCCATCGACAATTTTGTGCATGTACTGCAGTGAGAACAGGTTGTAGTCACGCGGAGTAAGTACACCACCCCATGTGTCGAATACCATTACCGATTGTGCACCTGCTTTAATTTGCGCGTTCAGGTATTCAATAACAGTGTCAGCCAGCTTATCTAGAAGTAAGTGCAGCGTTTGTGGCTCTGCATACATCATCTTCTTGATTTTAGTAAATGCCTTCGAACTGCTGCCTTCAACCATGTAAGTTGCCAATGTCCAAGGACTACCAGAGAAACCAATCAGTGGCACTTCGCCTTTCAGGTCTTTACGGATCTGACGAACGGCATTCATTACGTATTGAAGTTCACCTTCAGGATCCGGTAGGCCAATCTTTTCTACGTCAGCTTTACATGTGATAGGGCGTTCAAACTTAGGGCCTTCACCTGTTTCGAAGTACAAACCTAACCCCATCGCATCTGGGATAGTTAGGATGTCAGAAAACAAGATTGCCGCATCAAGCGGGAAACGACGTAAAGGTTGAAGTGTTACTTCTGATGCTAGTTCAGCGTTTTTGCACAAAGACATGAAATCGCCCGCTTCAGCGCGCGTTGCTTTATACTCTGGAAGATAGCGGCCAGCTTGGCGCATCATCCATACCGGTGTGTAATCAACAGGCTGTTTTAAAAGTGCGCGTAAATAGCGATCGTTTTTTAATTCGGTCATTCCGTTAAATTCCAATTCAATCTTGTCTAGTTTTGATGGCAAGTATTCTAACACTGATTGAAGGGTAAAAGCTGTGTGCTTTGCAACCTAGATCAAGTTATTAACTTTTAAATCCATGCTTAATTTGCACCCAATTACAGGAGCATGTTAAAAATTTGTTCGCTAGCGAAAATTACAATTATAACAACTGAGTAGTCACTACTCAGCATCTCATAACGACATCTTACTTACCCCCTCCACTTGTGGAGGGTTTTTTTTAGTGTTTGACCACCCATAGGCCAAATACTATCACAGGTAATTTAATGTTCTAGTTCTTGCTCCGCGACGCCGGCTTTCCTTATGTCATCGACTGTATTCTCAATCAATTGTCTCGCAATCGTTCCGACTGGAGCAACATCAGGTAGGCTTGTTACATCAAACCATTGGGCATCCGACAGTTCACTGTAATCGGGTTTAAGCGTACCACCAGCATAATCTGCCAGAAAGCCCATCATCATACTCGATGGAAACGCCCATGGCTGGCTACCAAAGTAACGGATATTACTCACATCGATCCCCGTTTCTTCTTTGACTTCGCGCGCCACACACTGCTCTAGGGTTTCTCCAACCTCTAGGAAGCCCGCTATTACCGTGTACATACCCGTTTTATGCCTTGGGTGCTGCGCAAGTAATATCTTGTTGTCGTTTCGTACAGCGACAATGATGCACGGGAAGATACGAGGGTAATGAAGCGTTCGGCAGTCTCCACACTGCATCGCCACCTGATTATGATTGAGATGATTACGACCGCCGCACTGAGGGCAAAAACGCATACTTTGTGTCATGTTCCCATACTGGATAGCTTTGCTTGCGATCAGAAAACTTGATTCAGGCCAGTGAAGCAAATCTCTTAGGCTGACCATGCTCAGATCAATCTCCACATCGCAATCGTTGAGCCAATACACCTTACGACCTTGATGCTGACCAATGCAGATTGCATGCTCGACATCCAGCCCTAGCTCTTCAGCTGAGCCATAAGGAAACTGATCATTATTAACCCAAATATCACTACCTGAAACGACGCACCAATAAGCTTGCTCTGTCATTTTGTTATCACTTTTTTTTAACATCCCTATGCCTCATTGCTTGCAGTTCGTTCATTTTACTGGCAATCTGATTTCATACTAGAGTTGTAGCAGAGAATAATTCAAACTATTACTTTTAGTAGCTACCAATAAAACGGACCCTGCTTAGGCAATTACTTGATCACAAGGTTGTGATCAGATCATGAGGACATGGTCATGCTAAATAAATTCAAACAAATACAAGAACAATGGGGTGGCTCTAATGAGGTCATCGATCATTGGCTCGAAACTCGACAGTCTCTAATCGTTGAGTATTGTAAGCTAGGTGCCTTGCAGCCAGCTAGCAATGGGCAATCAAACGTTGTTGAACTCCCTTCTCCTAAAGAAATAAGCTCATTCTGCGATCATGTTGTCGATTATATCTCAGAGGGTCATTTTAAGATCTACGATATGGTCATGAAAAAATGGCAAGCAACAGGCTTTAAAACCAATGACGAGATTGATACAACTTACGCGAAGATCGTACTTACAACCGAGCCGCTTCTAGAGTTCAATGATAAGTACGTTAAAGTAAGTGCAGACGATGAGTTGCCTAACTTCGAAGGAGATATGTCAAAAGTAGGTGAACTACTCGAAGTACGTTTTGAAGTAGAAGATAATCTTATCCAGCTTATTGCAGACAGTTTAGCGATTCCACCAGGCGCTTAGTTAGCTGAATCCTTAATAAGCTTGCCTCTGTGCAAGCTTTTTGTTTTGTCTGTAAGGTTATCCAAACTACCCAGAACCTTTCAGACAGAGCTTACTCGCTCGCCCTGACCTTTAGCCATAAGCATATGGTTACAGCCCTAATCAGCCTAATCATCTCTACCCTTTATCTTACTGGCCTCAAAGAGCACTCTTCAGGACATAAATCCAACCCCACCAGCTAGATAATCACACCTATCACTTTATAAGTCATAGCTAAATACCAATACGCCAGATACAAAAAAGGCACCCGAAGGTGCCTTTTTTCTTATCTCTTAGAGACTACTCGTAGAGCTTACTCTTCTGAAGAGAAACCAGCGTTTAGAAGTGCTGCTAGATTGTCAGTAGCTTGCTCAGCTGAAGGACCTTCTTGCTCTTCTTCACGTTGCTTTTGACGCTCTTGGTGGTATGCGAAACCAGTACCAGCTGGGATCAGACGACCAACAATTACGTTCTCTTTCAGGCCGCGAAGGTCATCACGCTTACCAGAAACCGCAGCTTCTGTTAGTACGCGAGTCGTTTCTTGGAACGATGCAGCTGAGATGAATGACTCAGTTGCAAGAGATGCTTTAGTAATACCTAGTAGATCACGTTCGAAACGCACTAGTTCTTTACCTTCAGCTTCTAGCTTACGGTTAGCAATCTTAACATTGTGGTACTCAACTTGTTCGCCAGGTAGGAACGGAGAGTCACCAGAATGTGTGATTGTACACTTACGTAGCATTTGACGAACGATAGTCTCGATGTGCTTATCGTTAATCTTTACGCCTTGTAAGCGGTAAACTTCTTGAACTTCGTTCGCGATGTACTGAGTCACAGCGTGGATACCACGTAGACGCAGGATATCGTGTGGAGTTTCAGGACCGTCGGCGATTACATCACCACGTTCAATCTTCTCACCTTCGAACACGTTCAATTGACGGTGCTTAGGAATCATCTCTTCGTAAGCGTCACCGCCTTCACGAGTGATTACTAGACGACGCTTACCTTTCGTTTCTTTACCGAAAGACACAGTACCTGTGTGCTCAGCAAGGATCGCAGGCTCTTTAGGCTTACGAGCTTCGAATAGGTCAGCTACGCGTGGTAGACCACCGGTGATATCTTTGTTTCCGCTCGATTTTTGAGGGATACGAGATAGTGTGTCACCAATGCCAACTTCAGCGCCATCTTCGATGTTTACAATCGCTTTGCCAGGTAGGAAGTAGTGAGCTGGCATATCAGTACCAGGAATCATTACGTCGTTACCTTGCTCATCAACAAGTTTGATAGCTGGACGCATATCTTTACCTGCTGCTGGGCGAGCTGCTGCGTCTGTTACTTCACTTGAAGAAAGACCCGTTAGATCGTCAGTTTGACGAGAAACTGTAATACCATCGATCATATCTACGAATTGGATACGACCTGCCACTTCAGTGATGATTGGCATGGTATGCGCTTCCCAGTTAGCTACAACTTCACCAGCAGTAACTGCTGCGTTGTCGCCTTTGGTTAGCATCGAACCGTAAGGAAGTTTGTGCTTCTCTTTCGTACGGCCGAATTCATCAATAATCGTCATCTCAGATGCACGAGAAGTGATAACCAGTTTCTTATCTTTGTTAACTACAAACTTAGCATTGTGAAGTTTCACAGTACCAGTTGTCTTAGCTTGGATGCTGTTCTCTGCTGCTGCAGTAGATGCCGCACCACCGATGTGGAACGTACGCATCGTTAGCTGTGTACCCGGTTCACCGATAGATTGTGCAGCGATAACACCAACTGCTTCACCTTGGTTCACTAGGTGACCACGTGCTAGGTCACGACCGTAACACTGTGCACAACAACCGAAGTCTGCATCACAGGTAACAACAGAGCGCACTTTCATGCTATCTACTGAGTTGTCTTCCATGATTTGACACCACTTCTCATCAATCAGAGTATTACGTGGAATCAGTACATCTTCAGTACCAGGCTTAAGAACGTCTTCAGCTACTACACGACCTAGAGCAAGCTCAGAAAGTGCAACTTTAACGTCACCACCTTCGATGTGAGGCATCATGTCGATACCTTCATGCGTGCCACAGTCATGTTCGTGTACTACAACGTCTTGAGCAACGTCTACTAGACGACGAGTTAGGTAACCCGAGTTTGCTGTTTTCAGTGCTGTATCCGCAAGACCCTTACGAGCACCGTGCGTTGAGATAAAGTACTGAAGGACGTTTAGACCTTCTTTAAAGTTCGCTGTGATCGGCGTTTCGATGATTGAACCATCTGGACGCGCCATCAGACCACGCATACCTGCTAGCTGACGAATCTGAGCTGCAGAACCACGTGCGCCCGAGTCAGCCATCATGTAGATGCTGTTGAACGATTCTTGCTGTTCTTCTTCGCCGTCACGGTTGATAACTGTTTCAGAAGATAGGTTATCCATCATTGCTTTCGCAACGCGGTCATTCGTAGATGCCCAGATATCGATAACTTTGTTGTAACGCTCACCCGCAGTAACAAGACCTGATTGGAATTGCTCTTGGATTTCACGAACTTCTTCTTCAGCAGATTCAATTTCATCGTATTTCGCTTGAGGAACAACCATATCGTTGATACCTACAGAAACACCAGAAAGTGCCGCGTATGCGAAACCTGCGTACATGATTTGGTCAGCAAATACTACTGTATCTTTTAGACCAAGCTTACGGTAACACTCGTTAAGAAGAGTAGAGATCTGCTTCTTACCTAACTTTTGGTTAACGATGCTGTACGGTAGGCCAGCTGGAACGATCTGCCATAGCATTGCACGACCTACAGTCGTATCAACTAGGCCAGTATTCGTTGTGCTATTGCCGTCTTCATCTACTACAGTTTCAGTGATACGTACTTTAACGCGAGCGTGTAGCTCAGCAGTCTTAGTACGGTATGCCTTTTCAGCCTCTGCAGGGCCAGCAAGGTACATACCTTCACCTTTCACGTTGATCTTGTCACGTGTCATGTAGTAAAGACCCAATACAACGTCCTGAGAAGGTACGATGATTGGATCACCTGATGCTGGCGACAGAATGTTATTCGTCGACATCATTAGGGTACGAGCTTCAAGCTGTGCTTCTAGAGTTAGAGGCACGTGTACAGCCATTTGGTCACCATCGAAGTCGGCGTTGTATGCCGCACACACTAGTGGGTGAAGCTGAATCGCTTTACCTTCGATTAGTACTGGTTCAAACGCTTGGATACCTAGACGGTGAAGTGTAGGTGCACGGTTAAGCAGTACTGGGTGTTCACGGATAACTTCGTCTAGGATATCCCAAACGATCGCTTCTTCGCGCTCTACCATTTTCTTAGCAGCTTTGATTGTCGTAGCCATGCCACGAGTTTCTAGCTTGCTGTAGATGAACGGCTTAAATAGCTCAAGTGCCATCTTCTTAGGAAGACCACACTGATGTAGACGAAGGTATGGACCAACTGTGATTACAGAACGGCCAGAATAGTCTACACGTTTACCTAGAAGGTTCTGACGGAAACGACCTTGTTTACCCTTGATCATATCAGCAAGAGATTTCAGAGGACGCTTGTTAGAACCCGTGATCGCACGACCGCGACGACCGTTATCTAGAAGGGCATCAACAGACTCTTGCAGCATACGCTTTTCGTTACGTACGATGATGTCTGGAGCCGCTAGCTCTAGAAGACGCTTCAAACGGTTGTTACGGTTGATCACACGACGGTAAAGGTCGTTCAGATCAGAAGTCGCAAAACGACCGCCATCTAGTGGTACTAGAGGGCGTAGATCTGGCGGTAGCACTGGAAGTACAGTCAGGATCATCCACTCAGGCTTGTTGCCTGACGAAATGAACGCTTCAACTAGCTTCAAACGCTTAGTAACTTTCTTACGTTTAGTTTCAGAGTTAGTTGTTTCCAACTCTTCGCGCATTTCTTCCACTTCTTGATGAAGGTCCATTGTTGAAAGCAGATCTTTGATCGCTTCAGCACCCATCTTAGCAGTGAATTCGTCACCCCATTCTTCTAGACGATCCAGATACTCTTCTTCAGTAAGCATCTGAGATTTTTCTAGATCAGTCATACCCGGTTCAGTTACTACGTACATTTCGAAGTAAAGAACACGTTCGATATCACGCAGAGGGATATCCATTAGTAGACCGATACGAGACGGTAGTGATTTTAGGAACCAGATGTGAGCAACTGGTGAAGCAAGCTCGATGTGGCCCATACGGTCACGACGAACTTTAGTTTGTGTAACTTCAACGCCACACTTCTCACAGATAACACCACGGTGCTTCAGGCGCTTGTATTTGCCACAAAGACATTCGTAGTCTTTAACTGGACCAAAAATACGTGCACAGAACAGACCATCACGTTCAGGTTTGAACGTACGATAGTTAATTGTTTCTGGCTTTTTAACTTCACCAAAAGACCACGAACGGATCGTGTCTGGTGAAGATAGACCGATTTTGATTGCATCAAATTCTTCGGTCTTATGCTGTGCTTTTAGAAAGTTTAATAAGTCTTTCACGTTCAGCTCCTGTAAGGAGTTAAAGGAGCTCACCGACTAAAGTGAGCCCCCTTTACCAAGTAATCCAATCTTCTTTATAAAAAAGAGGGATTACTCTTCGTCTTCTAGCTCGATGTTGATACCTAGCGAGCGAATCTCTTTCAACAGTACGTTGAACGACTCTGGCATGCCAGGTTCCATGCTATGGTTACCATCTACGATGTTCTTGTACATCTTAGTACGGCCGTTAACGTCATCCGACTTAACTGTTAGCATTTCTTGTAGAGTATATGCAGCACCGTATGCTTCTAGTGCCCATACTTCCATCTCACCGAAACGCTGACCACCGAACTGAGCTTTACCACCAAGTGGTTGCTGAGTTACTAGGCTGTAAGAACCAGTTGAACGAGCATGCATCTTGTCATCAACCAAGTGGTTCAGTTTCAGCATGTACATGTAACCAACAGTTACAGGACGCTCAAACGAATCACCAGTACGACCATCAAACAGTTTAAGCTGACCAGATTCTGGCAGATCACCCAGTTTAAGTAGTTCTTTGATTAGAGACTCAGAAGCACCGTCGAACACAGGTGTAGCAATCGGTAGACCGCCACGTAGGTTCTTGATCAGTGTACGAACTTGATCATCAGACAGTTCAGCAATATCAACTTTCTGACGAGTATCGCCAAGATCGTAAACCTTCTGTAGGAACTCACGGAACTTATGCAGTTCTTGTTGTTCCTTAACCATTTGGTTGATCTTGTCACCGATACCTTTCGCAGCCAAACCTAAGTGAACTTCTAGGATCTGACCGATGTTCATACGCGATGGTACACCCAGCGGGTTAAGTACGATGTCTACAGGCTGACCTTTCTCATCGTATGGCATGTCTTCAACAGGGTTAATCTTAGAGATTACACCTTTGTTACCGTGACGACCGGCCATCTTATCACCAGGCTGGATACGACGTTTAACCGCTAGGTAAACTTTAACAATCTTAAGAACGCCAGGCGCTAGATCATCACCTTGAGTGATTTTACGACGCTTAGTTTCAAACTTCTTATCGAAGTCTGCTTTTAGCTCATCCCACTGCTCAGCAAGTTGCTCAAGCTGTGTTTGTAGCGCATCGTCTTCTAGAACTTGCTCTAGCCATTGCTTACGACCGATAGTATCAAGCTTAGCTTCAGAGTAACCACCAGACAGAAGTACAGCTTTAACACGGTTAAGAAGGCCACCCTCAAGAATTTGGAACTCTTCAGTTAGATCTTTCTTAGCTTCTTTAAGCTGCATCTGTTCGATTTCAAGTGCACGTTTGTCTTTCTCTACGCCATCGCGAGTGAAGACTTGTACATCGATGATAGTACCCGAAACAGAGTTTGGTACACGTAGAGAAGTATCTTTAACATCAGATGCTTTCTCACCGAAGATAGCACGTAGTAGCTTCTCTTCAGGAGTCAGTTGAGTTTCACCTTTAGGGGTTACTTTACCAACTAGGATGTCGCCACCCTTAACTTCAGCACCAATGTAAACGATACCTGACTCGTCTAGTTTAGACAGAGCAGACTCACCTACGTTTGGAATATCAGCTGTGATCTCTTCAGAACCCAGCTTAGTATCACGAGCCACACAAGATAGTTCTTGAATGTGGATTGTCGTGAAACGGTCTTCTTGAACTACGCGCTCAGATACTAAGATCGAGTCTTCGAAGTTGTAACCGTTCCAAGGCATGAATGCGATACGCATGTTTTGGCCAAGAGCTAGTTCACCAAGGTCTGTTGAAGGACCGTCAGCAAGAACATCGCCGCGTGCAACTGGTTCACCAGGAAGTACAGTTGGACGTTGGTTAATACATGTGTTTTGGTTCGAACGCGTGTACTTAGTCAGGTTGTAGATATCGATACCAGCTTCGCCAGGTACCAATTCATCTTCGTTAACCTTAACTACGATACGAGAAGCGTCAACAGACTGAACTTGACCACCACGTTTAGCAACCGCTGTAACACCAGAGTCAACTGCGATGTTACGTTCGATACCCGTACCTACTAGAGGCTTATCAGCTCTCAGTGTTGGTACAGCTTGACGTTGCATGTTGGCACCCATCAATGCACGGTTCGCATCATCGTGTTCTAGGAACGGGATAAGCGAAGCAGCGATAGATACTACTTGGTTTGTCGCAACGTCCATGTAGTCAACGTGATCGCGTGGGTGAAGACCAGATTCACCTTTTTGACGAGCTGTGATTAGCTCATCTGCAAACGTACCTTCTTCAGTAAGAATGGTGTTTGCTTGCGCGATTACGAATTGACCTTCCTGGATTGCAGACAGGTAATCAACTTCTTCTGTTACTACACCATCTACTACACGACGGTACGGAGTTTCTAGGAAACCGTAATCGTTACAACGTGCAAATGCAGATAGCGAGTTAATTAGACCGATGTTTGGACCTTCAGGCGTTTCGATCGGACATAGACGACCGTAGTGAGTTACGTGAACGTCACGTACTTCGAAGCCTGCGCGCTCACGAGTAAGGCCACCAGGACCTAAAGCAGAGATACGACGCTTGTGCGTAACTTCTGACAATGGGTTGTTTTGGTCCATAAACTGTGAAAGCTGTGAAGAGCCAAAGAATTCTTTAACTGCAGCAGAGATCGGCTTAGCGTTGATAAGGTCTTGAGGCATGATTGCATCAAGGTCACCAAGGCTTAGACGTTCTTTAACGGCACGTTCTACACGAACTAGACCAACACGGAATTGGTTTTCTGCCATTTCACCTACAGAACGGATACGACGGTTGCCAAGGTGGTCGATATCGTCCACTTCACCAATGCCGTTACGGATACCAATCAGTTTCTTCATCACTTCGATGATGTCTGATTCATCCAGAGTACCGCGCTCTTCTTCTTCTTCACGCTCGATAGAGCTGTTGAATTTCATACGGCCTACAGTTGATAGGTCGTAACGATCTTCAGAGAAGAATAGGCTTTCGAACAGTGATTCTGCAGCTTCTTTCGTTGGTGGCTCGCCAGGACGCATCATGCGGTAGATTTCTACCAATGCAGAGATGCGATCTACTGTGCTATCCGCACGTAGAGTGTCTGACATGAATGGACCATGGTCTAGGTCATTCGTGAACAGCACTTCTAGAGTCTTGTGACCTGCTTGAGACAGGTTAGCAAGTGCTTCTAGGCTAATCTCTTGGTTTGCGCCAACGATGATCTCGCCAGTTGCTTCGTTGATGTAATCTTTCGCAGCAATCTTTTCAACGATGTACTCTACTGGTACTTCGATGTGCTCAACGCCATCTTTTTCAAGTTGACGGATATGGCGAGCAGTTACACGACGACCAGTCTCAACGTAAGTTTTGCCGTTTGCTTCGATGTCGAATGACGCAGTTTCACCACGTAGACGATCAGGAACCAACTCCATAAGTAGAGTTTGGTCTTTCACTTCGAAGTTCACTTTGTCGAAGAACAGATCTAGGATCTCTTCAGTCGATTTACCAAGTGCACGAAGGATAATCGATGCTGGTAGCTTACGACGACGGTCGATACGTACGAATAAGTTATCCTTAGGATCGAACTCAAAGTCTAACCATGAGCCACGGTAAGGAATTACACGTGCGTTATAAAGAACTTTACCTGATGAGTGGGTCTTACCCTTATCACTGTCGAAGAACACGCCTGGGCTTCGGTGCAGCTGGGATACGATAACCCTCTCGGTACCATTAATTACGAAAGTACCATTGTCAGTCATAAGCGGAATTTCGCCCATGTAGACTTCTTGTTCTTTAATGTCTTTTACAGTACCTGCTGGTGCATCTCGATCAAAGATAACTAGACGTAGTTTTACGCGTAGTGGCTTTGAGTAAGTAACACCGCGGATTTGACATTCTTTAACGTCAAAAACTGGCTCACCAAGACGGTAGCTAACGTATTGCAGCTCAGAATTGCCGTTGTAGCTCTGAATTGGAAATACAGAACGGAAAGCAGCTTCAAGACCGTATTGACCTTCAGGATCCTGTTCGATGAATTTGTCGAAAGAATCAAGCTGGATCGATAACAGGTATGGAATGTCCAAAACTTGTGGACGAGTACCAAAATCCTTACGGATGCGCTTTTTCTCGGTATAAGAGTAAACCATGGGGTTCCTCAGCTCGCTGATAAGTGACCCAAACCACCCAAAACACTCTTCAGAGGGGGCGGTGACAAACAGCTGTTTACTGTAGTGAACAATCATTTCGAAAAAATGACTGTTTTTTTGCTTGGATTATGACGGTTAAACAGCGGAAATTTCGTCATAGCCCTACAGCGCAAAAAGGCCGGTGGTTAATAAACCACCAGCCATTAGCCTTGCGGCTAAGAAATTAAGTAATAATTACTTAACTTCAACAGAAGCGCCAGCTTCTTCTAGCTGTGCTTTAAGAGCTTCAGCTTCAGCTTTGTCAACGCCTTCTTTAAGCGCTGCAGGAGCTGAGTCTACAAGACCTTTAGCTTCTTTAAGACCTAGGCCAGTTGCGCCACGTACAGCTTTGATAACTTGTACTTTGTTAGCGCCAGCAGCAGTTAGGATTACGTCGAATTCAGTTTGCTCAGCAGCAGCTTCAGCAGAAGCACCACCAGCTACAACTGCAGCAGCAGCAGTAACACCGAATTTCTCTTCCATAGCTTCGATAAGCTCAACAACTTGCATTACAGACATTTCTGCAACTGCGTCTAGGATTTGCTCGTTAGTAATAGACATAACAATTCTCTTTTAAGTCAACAATAAGTTTAAATAGCAACCAGTGAAAAGCAAGGCTTAAGCCGCAGCTTCTTCTTTTTGGTCGCGAACAGCAGCGATAGTACGAACCAGCTTGCCAGCAGAAGCTTCTTTCATGCACATCATTAGGCGTGCGATAGCTTCGTCGTAAGTTGGTAGTGTCGCTAGTACTTCAGCATCAGTAACTGCGCCTTCAAATGCAGCAGCTTTGATCTCGAAATCTTTATTCTCTTTAGCGAAGTCTTTGAAAAGACGCGCTGCAGCACCTGGGTGCTCATTAGAGAATGCGATCAGAGTTGGACCAGTGAAAGTGTCAGTTAGACACTCGTAGTCTGTACCCTGAATCGCACGGCGTGCTAGTGTGTTACGAACAACTCTCATGTAAACACCCGCTTCGCGAGCTTGTTTACGTAGAGAAGTCATTGCGCCAACAGTAACGCCACGAGAATCAGCTACAACTGCAGAAAGTGCACCACTGGCAGCTTCGTTGACTTCAGCAACAATTGCTTTTTTGTCTTGAAGATTTAAAGCCATTTGGATTAACCTCTGGTTGTGATTACAGCACTCATACAAAATGTAATGAGCGTTTACGATGTTATTTAAAAATGAATAAATTCACTTCAAACCACAACATCGCCTACGTAGGTTTTATTAAGCCATATCTCCGAAGAGTACAGCGCCTACGGTCTTGGGACGGATGACCTGAATTGCTTCAAAAATCACCCAACCACAAATATTAGGCGCAGAAGTATACACTAAATCTGCGCCGAAGCAAATTAGTTTGCTTGAGTGTCAAGACTAGCTTGATCAACAGTAACACCAGCACCCATTGTAGTAGAGATGCTTACTTTCTTCAGGAAAGTACCTTTCGCTGAAGAAGGCTTAGCTTTCTTAAGAGCAACTAGAAGTGCTTCTAGGTTCTCTTGAAGCTGGTTAGCTTCGAAAGATGCTTTGCCGATAGTAGTGTGGATGATACCGTTCTTGTCGTTACGGTAACGAACCTGACCAGCTTTAGCGTTCTTAACCGCTTCAGCAACGTTAGGAGTTACAGTACCAACTTTAGGGTTTGGCATAAGGCCGCGTGGACCTAGGATTGTACCTAGTTGACCAACAACACGCATTGCATCAGGAGAAGCAACAACAACGTCGAAGTTCATTTCGCCTTTTTTCACTTGCTCAGCAAGATCTTCCATACCAACGATATCTGCGCCAGCTGCTTTAGCTGCTTCTGCGTTTGCACCTTGAGTGAACACAGCAACGCGGATGTCACGGCCAGTACCGTGAGGTAGCACAGTTGCGCCACGTACGTTTTGGTCAGATTTACGAGCATCGATGCCTAGGTTAACAGCAACATCTACAGACTCAACGAATTTAGCAGTAGCTAGTTCTTTAAGAAGAGCAACAGCTTCGTTGATTTCGTATTCTTTAGTTACTTCAACTTTGTCGCGGATTACGCGCATACGCTTAGTAAGTTTTGCCATGATCTTATCCCTCTACCACTAGGCCCATTGAACGAGCAGTACCAGCAATAGAACGCTTCATTGCTTCGATGTCAGCACCAGTCATATCAGCAGCTTTAGTTTCTGCGATTTCCTGAACTTGAGCGTCAGTTACAGTACCAACTTTCTCAGTGTTTGGACGACCTGAACCAGACTTAACGCCAGCAGCTTTCTTAAGAAGAACAGCAGCAGGTGGAGTCTTAGTTACGAACGTGAAAGAACGGTCGTTGTAAACAGTAATTACTACTGGAGTAGGTAGACCTTTCTCAACAGATTCTGTTTTTGCGTTGAACGCTTTACAGAATTCCATGATGTTCACGCCGTGTTGACCTAGAGCAGGACCAACCGGTGGACTTGGGTTTGCCATACCAGCTGCAACTTGCAGTTTGATATAAGCTTCAACTTTCTTAGCCATGATATTTCCTAATTTTTGGGTACATGCGCTAGCCCTGAGGCAAGCTCCCCTTAATTTCAATTAACTCTTTCTTACTTCGATAGAAGTAAAAAGGCGCGAAATTATAATCATAATTCGCGCCTTTAACAACCCTAAAAAGGTGGTTTTTTATACTCTTTTATTTTGAACAACTTATGAAGTATTTATCCACAGCTTGTTCAAAAGTTAGAGTTTTAGTCCAGCTTTTCAACTTGACCAAATTCAAGCTCAACCGGTGTTGCACGACCAAAGATCGATACAGATACCTTAATGCGGCTTTTCTCGTAATCTACTTCTTCAACTGTACCGTTGAAATCAGCAAACGGACCATCGTTCACACGAACCACTTCACCCGCTTCGAACATTGTCTTAGGACGTGGAGACTCGCTCGCTTTCTCTAGACGGTTCAAGATAGCATCAGCTTCTTTGTCAGTGATTGGTGCAGGACGATCAGAGGTACCACCAATGAAGCCCATAACACGAGGAATGCTGCGTACTAAGTGCCATGATTCATCATTCATGATCATTTGCACTAATACGTAGCCAGGGAAGAACTTACGTTCGCTTTTACGGCGTTGACCTGCACGCATTTCCACTACTTCTTCAGTAGGTACTAAAACGTCACCAAAGAATTCTTCCATGTCGTGCATTTTAATATGTTCGCGTAACGATTGAGATACACGACCTTCATAGCCAGAAAAGGCTTGAACTACATACCAACGTTTTTTTGGAGCTTCACTCATGAATCAGAACCCTCTACACTCCAGTTGCTAGAGAAACTAAACGGACCATAATGCCGTCAATTCCCCAAAGCACTAGAGACATAACAATACATACAGCTAAAACGATCAATGTAGTTTGCATAGTTTCTTGGCGAGTAGGCCAAACAACTTTACGAATCTCCATACGAGATTCTTTTGCAAAATCGATCGCAGCTTTACCTTTAGTTGTTGTTGCTGCAACGCCTAGTGCGGCAGCAATCAGCACAACTACACCTGCAGCGCGAATTACAACAGACAATTCACCATACAGGTAATTACCCACAACAGCAGCAGCCAACAGTACAAAAGCGACTACCCACTTCATTGTATCTGCTGCACCTGAGCTATCAGGAGTTTCAGCGTTTGCTTTCATAAAACCAACCTGTGATAAGTCTTAAATATAGACGACAATAACCCCGCTGTTGCAGGGCACATTCCTTTGCGTTGCAAAACAACACATCTAACAGTCATTTTAGTTAAAAAGACCGTTTAATTCTTTGCTAAGAGTTAAAATTGATGTCAAAACACCCAACTCTTTTTTCAGCGCAGAAAAAGGGCATCAAATGATGCCCTTTTTACTAGTGGTTCGTCAAATCTTATGCAAAGATTTTAGCTACAACACCAGCACCAACTGTACGGCCACCTTCGCGGATTGCGAAACGTAGACCTTCGTCCATTGCGATTGGAGCGATTAGCTCAACAGTCATTTGAACGTTGTCACCTGGCATTACCATTTCTACGCCTTCTGGTAGAGTGATGTCGCCTGTTACGTCAGTTGT
>NZ_JBFRTD010000010.1:0-64134 GCF_041473955.1 Vibrio sp. 10N.222.54.E6
AGATCGTAAGTAGTAGATAGGTCTTTAACCCAACGTAAATAGCTTGCATGGGTTTTCGGAGAAAAACGGCGAACCGCCATTTCATCGATAAGTTGTTGTCTTAATAAGGTCATGATGTATTCCTTAATCTATGAATACATCATAAGTTTGGTCTATCAGGTAAGTGAGAGGAAAGCCCTCCGCGAAGCGGCTTAGTTCAACAGCTCTTAGACAGAAAAATTCTGCATTTAAATATAGAATTTTTCTATCTAGTATCTTGATGAAGTTAACCATACCCCGTTTTTATGAAAACTAACAGCAACTTAAGCACTACAAGCATCTGCCTGAATCCCAAAATACAGATTTTTTCTATATAGCATGAATTGATGTGCCAAACTGCAATTCATGTACATATAACCAGTTAAAATTAAAATGCAAAAATCACCATTTCTAGCCTATATACAAGAGTATATGTTGGGGAGACACTATGCTCTTCGTACTACACAGGCGTACATCTATTGGATTCACCAGTACATTCTTTATCATGATAAAAAGCATCCCAGAAGTCTGACGTCGAGGCATGTAGAAGACTTCCTGACGCACTTAGTTGTTGATAGGAAGTCAGCACAGAAAACGCAGAGCCTAGCCCTCAATGCGATAGTCTTTTTATACAAAGAAATCGTTCAGGAACCCATTGAACTTGATATGCAGTTTCGTCGTTCAGACAAATCCCGAAAGTTGCCAACGGTTATGACTCCAGAAGAAATTGGCAGGTTCTTTAACCACTGCTCACCTAACTTCAAATTACCTTACCAATTAATGTATGGGTCAGGCCTACGGTTGATGGAGTGTCTACGCTTACGAATGCAAGACATCGACTATGACTACAAATCAGTGCGAGTGTGGCAAGGAAAAGGAGGAAAGAACCGTATAGTGACAATAGCCCCCGAGCTTTTCCCTTCAATCAAGTTACAACAACAAAAATCCGCAGAATACTATCAGCAAGATATACATGATAAAGCTTTTTCTGGCGTATACCTGCCCGACTCTCTAGCTAAAAAATACCCGAGTGCAGAAAGAAGCTTAAATTGGCAATTTCTTTTTCCTTCTGCTCGTCTGGCACCCGATTTACGAACAGGTGAATTACGCAGGCATCATATTCATCCAACAGCGCTACAAAAACACATTAAGGTCGCTAGCCAAAAAGCCGACATTGAGAAAAACATTTCCTGCCACACTTTAAGGCATTCATTTGCGACGCACCTTCTTCAAAGCGGTGCTGATATTAGAACAGTTCAAGAACAGCTTGGACATACCGATCTAAAAACAACGCAAATATATACCCACATCATAGATAGAGGAGCCAACGGCGTAATTAGTCCACTATCAAAAATATTCGTTAAGTAATTGTCGGGGAATCTCCGGTTCCGAGGTTTCGTAAACTTAGCGGTTAACCACTCACTTACATACCTTTACTTACCAAACCATGAAACTTGCTAAATTAGATGCTGACTTTTACTTATCGCTCTAGCCGTAACTTCAGTATTGTTACGCGCCATCAATGATATACATAAGGAAATGAAAATGAAGCGAATTGAGCAACTACCAATGCCACCCACTTCTGGTGTTTTAGGACATGTGAGCTATTTAAAAAAGTCCAATGTTCATCAGCAAATGTTGTGTTGGATTAAAGAGTACGGTGCTCATTTTCGTTTAAAACTAGGCATGAAAGATGTACTTGTATTGTCTGATGCAGCTCAAATCAAGTCCGTGCTAAAGTCTCGACCTGAGGAGTTTCGCCGCCTAAAGAATATCGAGAGTGTCTTTGATGAAGTCGGTCTTAATGGCGTATTCTCTGCTGAAGAAGAACGTTGGAAGCATCAACGAAAATTAACAGAACCTATGTTTCAGCCGAGTCACCTTAAACATTTTCATCCTCAGTTAAGCGTGATTACAGAGCGCCTAGGAAAGCACTTTGAAATGCTAGCGGAATCAGGAGAAGTGGTCGAACTCGTAACAGAATTTAAAAAATACACGGTTGATGTAACATCTCTGCTAGCGTTCGGGGAAGACTTTAACTCTATAGAACAAACAACTGTGCCACTAAGTAAAAGCTTACAAAACGTATTTCCGGTAATAAATCAACGCTGTAGTTCTCCAATTCCATTGTGGCGTTTTTTCAAAACGAAAAAAGACAAGCTGTTTGATACCAGTTTGGAGGACATTGGGCATTTCGTTTATGGGTGTATTGAAAAACAACGCGCTCGTCTGGTTCACGAACCAGTCCTTAAAGATTCACCAGAGAACATGCTGCAAATCATGTTATTGGAACAAGAACAAGATTCCTCATTAACTGACCAAGATATTATGGCTAATGCGATTACCCTTCTATTAGCGGGTGAAGATACCACAGCGAATACACTGGCATGGATGGCGTTCTTAGTCAGCGGCAATCGCAGTAGTGAGTTGGCCTTACAAGATGAACTTGACGCCCTAGGGAAGAGGAAGGTCTTAGAATGGCCGCTTCCTCGAACACCTTATATGACAGCGGTGATGTATGAAGCGATGCGATTAAAGCCGGTAGCGCCACAACTTTATTTGGAACCCACACGAGACACTCAGATTGGTGACATCGAAGTAAAAAAAGGCACACCTGTTTTTGTAATGCTACACGCGAATGGTTTTGACCCTGATTTATTTGAAGAGCCAACAACGTTTAACCCGAATCGTTGGGTAGAAAAAGATGGCGCTTCCTTCTCTAACCTTCAGCCGTTTGGTGGAGGAGCAAGGCTATGCCCTGGACGCTCATTGGCCATGATGGAAATAAAACTCGCCTTTCATACATTGTTTAAAGAATTCAGCATCGAGCCACAACAAGCCCCTGAAGCTGTGGTTGAACAGTTTGCGTTCACGATGTCTCCTGTTGGGTTTAATGTAAAAATAACCAAGCGAAGTTAGCTTACAAATAGACCTATCGAGAGCCAATGATAAAGCCGAACTATCGGCTTTTTCGTCTATTTCAACTCATCCAACACTTCATAGCATTCAGTGTCTATTTTCAGATAAGTACCTTGATCTAAAGCTATCGTATGAAATTCTGGGTCACCCACATCATTAACCAAATTGACTTCAAGCCAAACTTTGCCAAATTCATCGATATACCAAACTCGCCACAAAAGATTGGACTGTACAAGCAGCTGATAAAACTTATAGGTCATATACAAGTCTGAACCCGCTTTCTGTGATGCTTCAATGAGATCATCAGGAATACTCACGACTTGAACTAAATAATTCACTTCAATCATAAAGCCTCAAATTATTAAATCACTAAAAACCAAGTTACAACAAAACCCAGTGATAGGCACCCTTTCACTACCTATCTCTAACACCCTTCTACGATGCTCTTCAATGGCAGATATGCCATGCCAAGTGTCGTCTATTCGTATATTTTCCCATTATGCTTCAGCCAGCCATGAGCATGGTGATTCCGAGGGTCTTTGTGGGTCCAGTGCATCACGCCACCTTTCTTGTTCCATTCATACTCCCCATAAAATTCAACTCTATCGCCCTTTCTCAATCCCTGAATACGAGGAGCTAAATCAATATTATGTGCCACCAGCAAAGTTTGTCCGCTGTCGAGCCTTAAGATAAACTTCTGATGTCGAGAGCCTTTATTATCGTCTGGAAGTAATCGTGAAACTAAACCCGACCCACGTACTTGAACATCACTTTTGTGATTTTGGTAAGCTTGCTTAAGTCGCGCATCATTGGCCTGAACATGGCTGACACCAAAGCAGAGCAATACCAAAAATAGAGTAATAAACTTTTTCATTCCCTTCACTGCTTTCGTTTCCCTTATTAATTATTTATTTAGGCTACTCACTAAGTATTCATTGCGACAAAAATAGCATAAGTACCGCAACTAACGATTCATTAAAATCAAACTTATTTAATAATTACTCTTGGATTCAAATGCGTAGTACAACACTACTTTGACATTCAACATTTCAATAAAAAGAAGCTTCATTAGGTGACTGACTCTCCACAAATCGATGCGAACCCCTGTGTTTTGTAACCACTTATTACATTGAATTTTTTAAATAAATCCCTACCCAAAAGTATACTGAACGGTGGTCACATTACACAATACTTATCATAGGTAATACGACCATCTACCCTCTTATTCATCACATTTTGGAATGCCAAAATCATTCAATTGAACTCATCAACACAGCTTATTGATTAAGCAATTGAACTCATAACGTAGACCCTGTACGCTTACACTATGCACACGGTTACTTAATGGAGATCACAATGAACGAACTACTGACAAGCGCCATGGAACAGAAACAACGAACAACAGTGACCAGTTTATTCGCAAGGAATGGATTTAAAATCGCAGCCACTGATTTTGATGATGTGACTTTCGAACGTGAAAGCGTATTGGTCAATGTACGATTCGATGCATCTTCCAACGTCGAATCGATTTCGGTTCTCAACGACTAACGAGAGACTCGATGCAAGCAGGTCGCTAGAATGATTGAATGAACAACATTCGGCTCATTTTAGCGCATCTTGCTAGCTGTCCTTTGCTACTTCATCCCCATCCTCTTCTCTTCCAAAAGCCACCGAGTGACAATTAGGCCAATAACTCGCAATTCCATGAGCTTGGCTTATATTTATTAATACCCTTTGAACAAAAATTCGAAATGATGCCTATGTTCCTAACTCGGTTAATTTATGTCAGTACACTTTCCGAATGTTGTGATTCCAAAGCACTGGATGAAATACTCACTATCTCGCGAGACCACAATCGGCAGAGCCATCTAACAGGGCTTCTCAGTCATAATCAAAAGTACTTTCTTCAATGCATTGAAGGTTCTAGGGAGGCGGTAAACCATACCTACAATCACATCCTAAACGATAAGCGGCACGAGAGAGTGACCATACTGTATTTTAAAGAAGTTGATTGTCGAGAGTTTGGAGATTGGTCGATGGGAGACATTCCGCAGTCTAATTTGACTGAACTGTTGAACTTACAATTTTCGACTTCGGATCAATTTAACCCATACGAAATGTCTGGCGAAAGTGCTTATAAAATGCTTTTAGAGTTAAAGCAAAATTTGCCGTCTGAGTGACCGAATTTTCAAACGGCTGGCCTTAGAACGATGATGTCGATTCAGGGGTAAGTAATCCTCTTTCAAGCCCGAGTTCATACTCGGGCTATTCGTTCAAAAATCCCAGTCATCGTCTTCGGTAGCGACAGCTTTACCTATGACATAAGAAGATCCTGAACCAGAAAAGAAGTCATGATTTTCGTCAGCATTGGGCGACAGGGCGGCCATGATAGCAGGGTTAACCTGACAGAGTTCATCAGGGAACAGTGCTTCAAACCCCAAATTCATCAACGCTTTGTTAGCGTTATAATGTAGGAAGTGCTTCACATCTTCAGTTAAGCCAACAGGATCATAAAGCGATTCGGTATATTGTGTTTCGATTTCATAAAGAGAGAACATTAATGAATAAGCTTCATCCTTAACTCTCGCCTGTTCTTCCTCACTAAGAGATTGGTAGGCGAGCTGAAATTTGTATCCAATGTAGTAACCATGAATCGCCTCATCACGAATAATCAGACGGATCAAATCCGCTGTATTGGTCAGTTTAGCCCGACTCGACCAATGCATGGGTAGATAAAACCCAGAATAGAATAAGAAACTCTCTAGAAAAACACTGGCCACTTTTTTCTTTAGCGGATCGCCTTCAGCCAAATAATCATCGAGGACAATCTGTGCTTTTTTCTGTAACAGAGGGTTCTCTTCAGCCCAGCGAAACGCTTCATCAATTTGCGGCGTAGTACACAAAGTTGAGAAGACCGAAGAGTAGCTACGAGCATGAACGGCTTCCATAAAAGCGATGTTAGTTAATACCGCTTCTTCATGAGGTGTTCTCGCATCTTCCATCAAGGCTGGCGCACCCACCGTATTCTGAATCGTGTCGAGTAACGTTAAACCGGTAAAAACTCTAATCGTTAGCGTTTGCTCTTCTTCAGTTAGTTGCTTCCATGTTTGAATATCATTGGATAAAGGTACCTTTTCAGGCAGCCAAAAATTAACCGTCAGGCGATTCCAAATCTCTAGATCTTTGCCATCAATCATACGATTCCAGTTAATCGCTTGAACAGGTCCGGATTCCATCTTTTTCATTGCGTTTATCCCTTTATTACAGTGAGCACGACACGCACCCTTCGACTTGAGTACCTTCTAATGCTTTCTGTCGCATTCGGATGTAGTAAAGCGTTTTAATTTTCTTTTTCCATGCGTAGATCTGAGCTTTGTTGATATCTCTCGTCGTTACCTCATCGTCAAAAAACAAAGTTAATGAAAGGCCTTGATCAACATGTTCAGTGGCCGCTGCATAAACATCGATTATTGCCTTAGGGCCTATGGAAAAAGCGTCACGAAAATACTCTAAATTGGAGTTATTCAAATACGGCGCAGGGAAGTAAACTCGCCCAATTTTACCCTCTTTTCTTATCTCCACTTTAGCGGTAACGGGATGAATAGAAGCGGTAGAGTCGTTGATATAGCTAATTGAGCCTGTAGGAGGAATGGCCTGTAAGTATCGGTTGTATAGCCCTGAGCTCATGACGAGTTGTTTCAATTCGTTCCACTCAGACACGGTGGGTATTCGTATATCTAAACGGCTAAAGAGATCTTGGACCACGTCCAATTTTGGCGAGAAATCCTGCTGCAAATATTTGTCGAAGAAAGACCCATCACTGTAACTAGAATCTTCGAACCCTTTGAACGTACTCTTTTTCTCTTGTGCCAACTTATTGGAAGCCACGAGACAGTGATATAAAACACAGGCAAAATAACTGCTGGTGAAATCAATGGCCTCTGGTGAATCATAGTGAATGCGTTCTCTAGCCAAAAACCCATGCAAGTTCATCTGACCTAAACCAATAGCATGACTTTCATCGTTGCCCTTTCTTATCGAAGGAACACTGTTGATTGCGCTCATCTCTGACACTGCATTTAATGCTCGAATTGCGGTGTCAACGGTTTGAGATAGTCGACCTCCATCCAAGGCTTTAGCAATATTGATCGAGCCTAAATTGCACGAAATATCTCGCCCGACATGACTATAGTTCAAGTCGTCATCATAATTTGACGCCTCGTTGACCTGCAATATTTCAGAACACAAGTTAGACATATTTACACGCCCCTGAATGGGGTTAGCCTGATTAACCGTATCTTCGAACATAATGTATGGATAGCCCGACTCAAATTGGATCTCGGCAAGCGTTTGGAAAAGCCCTCTTGCACTCATTTTCCCTTTGCGGATCCTCGGGTCATCCACCATTTCATGGTACTTCTCCGTCACGCAAATTTCAGAGAAAGGTACGCCATACACTCGCTCAACATCATGAGGAGAAAACAAGTACATATCTTTGTTTTGCTTGGCTAATTCCAGAGTAATATCGGGAATGACAACACCAAGGCTCAAGGTCTTAATTCTGATTTTTTCATCGGCATTTTCTCTTTTCGTATCAAGAAATTGCATGATGTCTGGATGGTGAACATTAAGATAGACAGCACCCGCGCCTTGCCTAGACCCCAATTGGTTTGCATACGAGAAACTGTCTTCAAGCAATTTCATCACAGGGACGACACCTGAACTTTGATTTAAGATCCCCTTAATGGGCGCACCTTGCTCTCTTAAGTTCGTCAGAAGTAAAGCAACACCACCGCCACGACGTGAGAGTTGCAACGATGAGTTAATCGCACGACCGATGCTCTCCATATTGTCTTCGATTCTCAACAAAAAGCAGGAGATCAATTCACCACGGCTCTTTTTACCGGAGTTAATAAAAGTGGGCGTAGCCGGTTGAAAGCGTTGATGAATGATTTCTTCCATTAGTGCCAGTGCAAATTCACAGTCACCACGAGCCAGTAACAGCGCAGTCATAACCACTCGGTCTTCGAACCTTTCTAAATATCGCTTACCATCACGAGTTTTCAGTGCATAGGAAGTAAAAAACTTATAAGCACCTAAGAACGTGCGGAATCGAAATTTGGCTTGATAGGCGTTTGCCCAGATTTGATGAAGAAAACTGCGATCATATTGCTCAATAACTTGAGCCTCGTAATACCCCTCTCTAAGCAAATAGTCGATCTTCTCGTCTAAATTATGAAAGAAAACGGTATTTTGATTAACGTGTTGTAAGAAAAACTGTCGAGCCGCTTGCTTGTCTGCCTCAAACTGAATCGTCCCTTGTTCATCAAGTAGATTCAACATTGCGTTTAAAGCATGGTAGTCAAGGGACTCGTTCTCAAAGTGGTTATCCATGATGTTTCCAAAATTGTTCTAACCCATTTGTCACGATATCAATATCGCTCTGGGTTCCAGATAGTTCGAAACGATACAACAGCGGCACATTGCATTTTTCAGCGACAATGGCACCTCCGCGAGCAAAAAGAGCTCCAAAGTTTCGATTTCCCGATGCAATCACACCTTTAATCAATGCTCGATTATTCGGGTTATTCAATAGACTTATAACGGAGTTAGGCACAGCTCCTCGCCCCTCACCATCGGCATAAGTCGGGCATATAAGTACGAATGGTTGCTCAATCTCTAGCGCCCTTTCATTGGCCTCAGTAGGAAGCCTAATCGCAGGTAATCCTAGCTGTTCGACAAATCGCTTCGTATTCCCGGAAGCGCTAGAGTAATAAACAATCATTAACCCAACGCGCTGATCATGTCAGGTCTAAAACCGGACCAATGGCGGTCATTGGCGACAACCACGGGAGCTTGTCGATAACCCATTGATTGAACCCTTTCCATTGCGATTTCGTCGCACGTTAAATCAACAACTGTATGCTCAATACCTTTGCTCTGTAACGCCTTAACCGTTGCTGTGCATTGCACACACTGTGGCTTGGAATAAACGATGACATCCATATTATACAACCTCAACCAAATCTTAATGATAATCATTATTAATATATATTGGCACATATAGTATTTGGGATTTATGTTTTGTCAACATATTGATCCTCGACCTAAAGACCATAGACAATACATGGTTGATATGCAAATGATAATCAATATCATCTATTGTCACCAGTCAAATATGGAGCAGTAAGGTGAGTATTTCGAGTTCCGGTTCTAATGACATATCCATACATGATATGGAGTGGCAAGGCGTCACGTTAAGTGAAAGTGCCGCAAACAGAATTTCCCAGTTATCACATGGACAAAAGCACTTCCACCTCACGGTTAAGTCCTCTGGCTGTACAGGGTTTGCATATGAAGTAGCACTGATCGATTCGCCATCCGATGACGACATCAAGTACGAATCACATGACGTCATTTTCTATATTGCACTCAAAGCCCTACCTATGATCGATGGCACAGAGATCGACTTTGTGCGTCAGGGTTTAAACAGTAATTTTGTATACAATAATCCCAAAGTGAAGAACCTTTGTGGATGTGGCGAGAGTTTTGGAGTTTAACCATGTGCGCATTAGAAACGCAGTCTGAAGCTAAAACGCTACTTGACGTTGAAACGCAAACAAAAATTGAAATGCGACCAGACGCTGAAACGCGACCTGAAATTGACACGCAGCCTGAAGTTACAGAGTTACTGCACAGCAGTCACTATCGTGAAGGTTTCTACACTGAGTTATCTTCAGATACTTTGTCGAAGGGAATCAACGAACAAGTCGTTCGAGCAATCTCCAAAAAACGTAACGAACCCGAATGGATGTTGGAGTTTCGTCTCAAAGCATTCCGTAAATGGCGAACGATGGAGGAACCGCATTGGTTAAAAGCCGATTATCCAGACCTAAATTACCAAGATTACAGTTACTACTCCGCGCCAAGTTGTTCTAGCTGCGACAAAGATAGTTGTGATAAAGATAGTGGTGATGGCTCGAATGAATTTTTAACCGAAGAAGTCGAGACAGCCTTTGAAACACTGGGGATTCCAGTTAGAGAAGGTTCAGAAATTGCTGTCGATGCAATCTTCGATTCAGTTTCCGTCACCACTACCTATCAAAACGAACTGAAAGAACTCGGGATCATCTTCTGTTCATTCAGCGAAGCTATCCAAGAATACCCTGAACTTGTGCAGCAATACTTAGGCACCGTTGTTCCACCTGAAGATAACTTCTTTGCGGCTTTGAATGCCTCTGTTGCCTCTGACGGCACTTTTGTTTACATCCCGAAAGGTGTGAGATGCCCAAGAGAACTCTCTACCTACTTTCGAATAAACCAAGCAAAAACAGGCCAGTTTGAAAGAACAATTTTAGTGGCTGATGAGGACTCATACGTCAGCTACATTGAAGGTTGCTCTGCCCCGATGAGAGATACCTATCAGCTTCACGCCGCCGTCGTAGAAGTCGTCATTCACAAGCGTGCTGAAGTTAAATATTCCACAGTGCAAAACTGGTTCTCAGGAGCAGAGGATTCACAAGGCGGCATACTCAACTTTGTAACCAAACGTGCGGTTTGCGAAGGCGAGTACAGCAAAATGTCTTGGACTCAATCAGAAACAGGTTCAGCGATAACGTGGAAGTACCCAAGCGTAATTCTCAAAGGAGACTACTCTGTTGGTGAGTTTTTCTCCGTCGCTCTAACAAATGGCGTTCAACAGGCCGATACCGGCACCAAGATGGTTCATATAGGAAAACACTCTCGCTCTACCATCATTTCAAAAGGGATTTCAGCAGGCAAAAGCCAGAACAGTTACCGAGGGCTGGTTAAAGTCACCCCTAACGCAGAAGGTGCGAGAAACTTCACTCAGTGCGATTCAATGTTAATCGGCGCTGAATGTGGGGCTCACACTTTTCCTTATATCGAAGTCAAAAACCCGTCGGCTCACGTTGAACACGAAGCGACGACCTCTCGAATTGGCCAAGATCAACTGTTTTACTGCACCCAAAGAGGGATCAGTGAAGACAACGCCATATCCATGATCGTCAATGGTTTTTGTAAAGACGTATTTTCAGAATTACCACTCGAATTCGCTGTTGAAGCGCAGAAACTTCTATCAATCAGCCTCGAGCATAGTGTGGGATAAAATGTTAGAAATTAAAAATTTACATGTCAGCGTTGAAGAAAATACTATCCTAAAAGGTATTAACCTAACTGTTAAACCTGGTGAAGTTCACGCAATTATGGGACCGAATGGGTCGGGAAAAAGTACCCTATCCGCCACACTGGCAGGCAAGGATGATTACGAGGTCGTCAGTGGTGAGATTGTTTTCAAAGGTCAAGATCTTACAGAGCTAGATCCAGAGGAAAGAGCCGGTGAAGGGGTATTTTTAGCCTTTCAGTACCCTGTCGAAATTCCAGGTGTCAGTAACAAACTCTTTCTAAATACAGCTCTCAACGAGGTTCGTGAATATCGAGGCTTAGAACCAATCGATCGTTTTGACTTTGAAGATCTATTGGAAGAAAAAGCGCAATTGTTGAAGATGCCGGCAAATTTACTCCAACGCTCTGTCAATGAGGGATTCTCTGGTGGAGAGAAAAAGCGCAATGACATTCTACAAATGGCGGTGCTCTCACCTGATCTTTGTATACTAGACGAGACCGACTCAGGTCTAGATATTGATGCCCTTAAAGCCGTCTCTGAAGGTGTAAACGCGCTGCAGAATGAGCAACGAGCTTTCATTTTGGTCACGCACTATCAACGTATCCTCAATTACATCAAACCAGATTTCGTGCACGTGTTGTACCAAGGAAAGATTGTAAAATCTGGTGACCACACGTTAGCTCAAGAATTAGAAGAGAAAGGCTATGGGTGGATCATTGATGAACAATAAACATTCATTGCTTGATTCATTTGAAACCCTTGTTCGACCGCATGAGTGGCAAAAAAAACAATGGTCTAAATTGCTTGGGGTTGAGTTACCGTCCCCTCAACATGAGGACTGGAAATACACGCCTCTTGACCGATTAAACGAACTAGAGCTAAGCAGCGCACCACAGCAGTCGACAGCTAACACGCCATACAACAAATTCAGTTTAGACATTGATGCTTATCGATTAGTCTTCGTCGACGGCTTCTTTTTAGCTCGATACTCCGACTGGATTCCAAAAGTTCGAGTGACTCCCACCTGCGCGCTCTCTCCAATTGAAATCGATGAGCTATCTCGTTCAATAAAGCCAGACGCTTTTACCTATATTACTGATGCTACCGCTTCAAGTGGCATATTAATCGAGGTCGAAGCGAATACGCAGGTATCGAAACCTATTCATCTTCTGCATATCAATTCCGGAAAACAAGGTGATGTATCAAGCTACAGAAGCCATATTGAAGTCGCAGATCATGCGGAAGTCACCGTCATCGAACACCATGTTTCACAAGGTAGTGGTAGAGGCGTAACATTATCTCGCTTAACACAACACGTTGGTTGTGGTGCTCACTATCATCACACTAAAATTGTCGAAGAGGCCTTAAGTCAACATCACTTCGGTCATAACGATTTGGTGATTAATGCGCATGCTAGCGCCTACTCTTGTTGCTTGCTCTACTCCGGCCAATTGATACGACATCAAGTAAGTTCAGAACTGACTGGCGAACAAGGTTTTGTCGCTATGGACAGTATTTCCCTACCTCAAGGTGAGGCAGTTTTTGATACTCGCACCTATTTGAAACACAACTCTCCCCACTGCCAAAGTGAACAAAATCATAAAACCATCGCTCGAAACCAATCTAAGTCTGTTTTCGACGGCATGATCTATGTTGACCCTACCGCGCAAAAAACAGACGGGCAAATGGACACCCACAGTCTGATTTTAGGCGATGAAGCCCAAGTAAACTCTAAACCTCAATTAGAGATTTATGCCGATGATGTCAAATGCAGCCATGGTGCAACAACAGGGCAAATCGACCCAAACCAAATCAACTACTTACGCTCTAGAGGTATCCCAAAAGAACGAGCCGAGCACATGATTACCTCTGCGTTTGTCATTGGCGTTACCGAGAGAATTAAACACCCCGCCCTAAGACAATCTGCGATAGATAAAATCAATGCGTCACTCAATAAAGGATGTCCTAATGATTGATTCGAGCGAAAAGACAAGCCCTTGGTTTAACGACTTCCCAGCTCTAAGAACTCAAGTTTACGACAAGCCTTTGGTCTATTTAGACAGTGCTGCAACGGCCCAAACCCCTCAAATCGTTATCGACCGCATGACTCAGTTTTATCAACATGATTATGCGAGTGTTCATCGCGGTGTCCATTACCTAAGCTCTAAAGCAACCGAAGAAATGGAACAAGTAAGAGAAAAACTTGCTCAGTTCATTTCAGCTAAATCCCGAGAAAGTATTGTGTTCACCAAAGGGACGACAGAGGCCATCAATCTCGTTGCGAATAGCTATTTGCGCCCTAGGTTAAAAGCGGGTGACGAAATCATCGTGACGGAAATGGAGCATCACGCCAACCTTGTTCCTTGGCAGATGCTTTCTGAAATTTATAATGTCAACATTCGTGTTTGGCCAATGGCAAAAAATGGCTATTTGAATCTCAACGACCTTGTGTCGTTAATGAATACAAAGACAAAACTGCTGGCAATTAGCCACGTATCGAATGTTCTAGGCCGCGTAAACCCAATTAAAACGATAGTCAAAGCAGCACATAAAGCAAAAGTCCCCGTGTTAGTCGACGGTGCTCAAGCTGTCATGCACGATGAAGTCAATGTGACGGACCTCGATTGTGATTTCTACGCCTTCTCTGGGCACAAATTGTATGGCCCGACAGGCATCGGCGTGCTTTATGCAAAAAAAACACACCTCGACAACATGGTGCCATGGGAAGGCGGCGGAGCCATGATCGATCAAGTGACCCTGCCTTTGGGAACCTCGTTTGGCCAAGCGCCATGGAAGTTCGAAGCAGGTACTCCGAATATTGCCGGCATTTTAGGTTTAGGCGCCGCTCTAGACTACATTGAAGCTATCGGCTTCAAAGAGATCTCTGGCTATGAAAAAAATATAATGAATTATTTGGTGGAGAGCATTAGACAGGTACCAGCAATAGAGCTCTATGGCGACGATGATAACCGCACCGGCGTTTTGGCCTTTAATATGAAAAACCAACACTCTTTTGATGTCGGTTCATTCTTAGATAGGTATGGTATTGCGATTCGTACCGGGCATCTCTGCGCAATGCCCCTTTTAAAACGACTCGGTCAAAACTCGCTGTGTCGCGCATCGATTGGCATGTATACAAGGCCCAAAGACATAGACGCCTTGTGCCAGTCACTAAAACGAATCCACCAACTATTAAGGTAATTTATGTCCCCTGAAAAGCTCCAGAGAAACTTCGAGCGATGCGTTGATTGGGAAGAACGTTATATGTATTTGATAGAATTGGGAGACCGGTTAGAGCCCTTCCCTATGGAAAAGATGAATAAAACACATCTTATCGCAGGCTGCCAAAGTAACGTATGGCTAGATCTTTACATCGGTCAACAGAATAAAATGTCGATACAAGCGACCAGCGATTCTTCATTAGTTAAAGGTTTGCTGGCGTTGGTGTTGATCGCCTATAACAACCAACAACCCGCGAGCGTTCTAGAATTCGATATTAAAGACTGGTTCCGCCAGTTAGATTTAAAATCTCAGCTTAGCGCCAGTCGGAGTCAAGGTTTAGAAGCCATAATAAAACATATTCGGTGTCACGCTCGGGCTGTTTAACCTTCAATAAACAATAGCCCAGCATGATTAGATCACGACATTTTGCTTCTTCTAAAAAGCGAACATAAAAAAGCCCCAACCTAAGTTGGGGCTTCGTTCTATCTATCTATCTATCTATCTATCTATCTATCTATAATTACAGCTTAAAACGGCTGATTTCATTTTCTAGTTCATTAGACAGTTCAGAAAGCTGAGCAGCTTGTTCTGCAGCTTGGTGCGCTTCACCTGCTAGCTCGTTAGATACGTCACGGATTCCTTCAGTGTTACGAGTAATCTCAGACGTTACTGACGCTTGCTCTTCTGCAGCAGAAGCGATTTGAGTCGCCATATCACTGATACGTTCAACAGCAGCATGAATTTGCGTTAAGCTAGCGGCCGCTGAGTTTGAGTCATCAACACTGGTTTCAGCAAGCGTTCGGCTATCGTTCATGATACTTACCGCTTTGCCCGTTGTACCTTGCAGTAATTCAATCGTTTGTTGAATTTCTTGAGTTGAACCGTGTGTACGTTGGCTCAAAACTCTCACTTCATCAGCAACAACCGCAAAACCGCGACCTTGTTCGCCAGCACGGGCAGCTTCAATCGCTGCGTTAAGTGCAAGTAAGTTAGTTTGTTCAGCAATGCCTTGGATATTGGACAAGATAGCGTTGATGCTATTGCCGTGCTCTTCAAGCTCAAGAATCACGTTCGTTGCAACTTGAACTTCTTGTGCAAGGTTTTGGATTGAGCTTTGAGTCTGTGTAACTTGACCCGTACCGTGCTCACACGCGCCAACAGCTTCAGATGAATTCTGTGCAGTTTGATCAGCATTACCCGCAATCTCTTGTGTTGCTGCAGCCATTTCGTTCACGGCTGTTGCTACCATATTGATTTCGTCTTGTTGCATCTGAATGCGAGCACTACGCTCTTCAGCTTGAGAAGCCGTTTGACGTGCTTGGTTACCTAGCGCAGCAGATACTTCGCTTAGCTTGATCACCATGGTGTGCATGTTGCCTACAAAACGGTTGAAGTTTTCAGCAAGCTTACCAATTTCGTCATCGCTCTTAGGCTCAAGACGTTGTGTAAGGTCGCCCTCACCTGAAGCAATTTCTTCAAGTGCCGCTGAAACACGGTTCAAATCACGGAATAGGAAGCTCACTAACCAGGACACTAATACGATTACGATTAACGTAATAATGACCGCCGTTGTGATCAACTGAGTAAGTAGTGTTGAGTGATTCGCTTCTTCTGTTGCTTTGTCCATCTGAACTGCAAAAATCCAGTTCGTATTAGGCACATTAGTGAAGTAAAGAAGCTTCTCAGCACCGCGCTCTTTGATGATCTCGATGCTACCCGTACGCACTGCGTTTTCGATGATAGGCATAGAAATGTCGTTTGAAAGCTGGCTTACAGGCTTAAGGCTCAGTGCTGAGTCTGGGTGTGCTAGGAATGTGCCGTCAGAGGCATCAATGAGCATTGCGTAAGCGTTGTCACCAACATCTAAGCTGATAACATCGTTGACTAGTTGATCAATAAGTACATCCGCACCAACAACACCAACAAGCTTACCGTTATGACGAACAGGTTCAGCAATCGTAACTAGAAGCGCTTGGGTAATCGCATCTTGATAAGCGGTTGTAATAATTTGCTTACCGGCTGCGTTTGCTTCCTGGTACCAAGGGCGTTGACGAGGATCGTAACCGGCGCGATTACGTTCAGGATGTGAACGGTACATTCCGCCTTCTGGAGTACCTAAAAAGATATCGTCAAAGCCACCCGCTACACGAGCTTGCTTAAGGAAAGGAACAACATCATCCTCTCGTGAAAAGTCATTAAATGCTGATGCGATATCGGTGCGGATATCAATCCAGTTTTTAATACCTTCAGATGCTGCTTCTGATACGCTTTCAGCTCGCAGGTATACGCCGTTACGAGTCTGTTCAAATAATTGGTTTGCTGATAACCAAGTTAACGCTGTTGCCATAACGACAACAGCAGATAGGCTAGCACCTATTAACTTCTGCTTAAGTGTTAGTTTCATGTCAAAGTTTCACGAGTAGTGGATAATCTAGCGAATACTACCCAATTTAAGCAAACGATTCGAGCTATTTCACAGTTTTACATCACATTATATTTGCAATAAAACCAAAAACTTAGCTTTCGCCAATTACTTGACTTTTCGCCAAATTCAAGGCGCCATTTCAACGACGATTTCTACGATATATACAGTTTTACAGGCTGTAAAATGGATAAAAAAAGGCAGGAGAGTTTCCTCTTCTGCCTTTTGTTTTACTTTGTATTCGACATCAAAAAGATGAAAAATCGAATAGTACGTAGTCTATCTTTTCTCTGTTCGCATACCCATTAGTAGGCTCACACACATCAACAATAGAATGATGGTGAATGGCAATGCTGTTGAGATTGCACCCGCTTGCAGAGCTTGAACGGCTTCAGTACCGCCAACCCACAATAGAGCTACTGCAATCGCACCTTCAAGGAACGCCCAGAATACGCGTTGAGGCACTGGCGTATCAACTTTACCACCAGCGGTAATACTGTCGATGACTAAAGAGCCCGAGTCAGACGATGTAATAAAGAATACGAGAACCAATACAACCGCAATGATTGAAAGCAGAGTACCAAACGGCAATACATCAAACATTTGGAACATTGCCAGTGATACATCAGTTAAGCCATTTTGACCTAGGGTACCAACCTTATTCACGATTTGATCAATTGCCATACCACCAAACACTGACATCCAAATGATAGTCACTGTCGTTGGAACAATCAGTACCGCTGTAATGAACTCACGAACAGTACGACCTTTAGAAACACGCGCGATAAACATACCGACAAATGGAGACCATGAGATCCACCAGGCCCAGTAGAATACAGTCCAACCATGTAACCAAGCTTCATCTTCACGACCGTGAGGGTTGCTCAACGGAATGATGTTCTCGATGTATGCCATCAATGTTGTAGGGATTGAACCTAGAGTCACTGCGTAGCCGATTAGAGCTACTAGGATAAGCAGTAGGAAAGCAACCAACATGTTGATGTTACTGATCACTTTAACGCCACCATCAATACCACGAAGTACGGATACGACCGCTAGCAAAGTTACTACGGTAATAACAATGACTTGTAACCCTAAGCCTGCCTCAATGCCGAATACATGCTGAATACCACTTGCCGCTTGTTGCGCACCAAGGCCAAGCGATGTCGCCAAACCAAACAGGGTTGCAAGTACAGCAAGAATATCAACGATGTGACCAGCCCAGCCCCACGCTCTATCACCTAAAATTGGGTAGAAGATAGAACGAATTGAAAGCGGTAATCCCTTGTTGTAAGAGAAGAAAGCCAGTGAAAGCGCCACAACACCATAAATAGCCCAAGGGTGAAGCCCCCAGTGATACATGGTTGCACCGAGTGCTAGTTTTGCAGCTTCTGGGGTATTTGCCTCTACGCCAAGTGGCGTTTCATACCAACCTGTGTAGTAAGCCGCAGGTTCTGCAACACTCCAGAACATCAAGCCAATACCCATACCTGCAGCAAATAGCATCGATAACCAAGACATGAATGAGTAATCTGCCGTTGCATCAACACCACCAAGGCGGATTTTACCAAACGGAGAAACAATCAAGCCTAAGCAAAAAATAACGAAAATATTGCCGGACCAAATGAACAACCAATCAAATGAATTGATAATTTGCCATTTAACACCATCCAATGCTGACTTTGCTGAAGCGGTATCTGTAAGCAGCACACCGATCAAGAACAAAGTGATGAGTCCCGCACTGATACCAAACACTGGGTTATGAACGTCAAAACCCCATTTTTGGACGTTATCTTGACCAACAGTGTAATCCGTACTGTCGATACTGTATTTATCTATACCTTTAGTCATTATTCCTCTCTACGGAATACTTATAAGGTCTGTTGACCTCATATCCCTAACTTTCCTGTGACTGAATCACAAACTCGAACATACGATCCAAGTAGTACAAGCTGTTGTCACGATAATTCAAATACTTGGATGTCTGAAGTTTAGCAGGTTAACTTATTGTTTTCAGTAAACTAGAATCAGTTCGATGGATTTTCAAACAAAATATAGGTAATCACTTATATTTGCGGCGAAAAAAAGGCCGACTAAGTCGGCCTCTATTTGAAAAAATACTTTTAGCTCAAAGCACTTTGCTGCTTAACCAATTGATTCTCTGTACGTAAACCAAGAAACAAACTTAGGCACATAAGCAATAATATGAAGGCAAATGGTAGTGCCATTGAGACTGTTCCAGCTTGTAATGCCTGAATAGATTCAGTACCACCAACCCACAGTAGAACCGCCGCAATCGCACCGCCCATCAATGCCCAAAATACACGCTGTGGAACAGGTGCATCGACTTTACCGCCAGAAGTAATGCTATCAATAACCAATGAACCTGAGTCTGATGAAGTGATGAAGAACACCATAATCAAACCAATCGATACCACTGAAAGCACTGAGCTCATTGGCAGCGCATCATAAGTGTGGAATAGAGAAAGTGTAATATCTTGCAGACCGTTTATACCAATCTCACCCACTTTATTCGCCACCTGGTCAATCGCAATACCACCGAAAATAGCCATCCAAATGATAATGACAGACGTCGGGATAAATAAGACTGCAACGATAAATTCACGAATTGTACGACCTTTAGAGATACGAGCGATGAACATGCCTACGAATGGTGACCATGAAATCCACCAAGCCCAGTAAAATACCGTCCAACCTTGCATCCATGTTTCATCATCACGACCATGAGGGTTGCTAAGAGGAATAAAGTTCTCAATGTAGCCCATTAGCGCGGTTGGTATCGCCTTAATACCCGCCATGCCACCCGCGATAGTTACGAAGATCAGCAAGCCTAATGCAACAACCATGTTGACGTTGCTTAGAACCTTAACACCACCGTTAATACCGCGAATCACCGACATTGTTGCCAACAGTGTTACCACTGCAATAACAATAAGCTGCATACCAATACCGCCATCGGTACCAAATACATGGTTAATACCGCTTGCGGCTTGCTGTGCACCTAGGCCAAGTGATGTTGCAAGGCCAAACAATGTTGCAAGTACTGCGACAATATCAACGATATGACCAAACCACCCCCAAGTTCTGTCACCGAGTAGCGGGTAAAAGATTGAGCGAATAGAAAGCGGTAATCCTTTATTGAAAGTAAAGAAGGCAAGAGACAAAGCAACAACGGCGTAGATTGCCCAACCGTGCAAGCCCCAGTTGTAGATGGTTGCACCGAGTGCCAACTTAGCCGCTTCAGGAGAATACGCTTCAACACCGAGCGGTGTTTCATACCAACCGGTAAAGTAAGCAACGGGCTCTGCCACACCCCAGAACATGAGGCCAATACCCATACCTGCAGCAAATAGCATCGACATCCATGATAGATTAGAGTGCTCTGCTTTAGCATCATCGCCACCTATACGTATCTTTCCGTAAGGGGAGATAATGAGGACAAAACAGAAAAATACGAAAAGGTTCGCAGCCCACATAAAGAAACCATCGAAGTTACCGATGACTTTCCACTTAACGCCATCAAGTGCCGCTTTAGCTGTTTCAGGTTCTGCAACCAAAAGCGCAATCAGGAAAGCAATTATCGCCCCAGCGCTGATTCCAAATACAGGGTTATGAACATCAAAACCCCATTTCTGAACATTATCTTGTCCTACGGTATAATCAGTATTATCAATACTATACCTATCCTTTACAGGCTCCATGCATCCTCTCTAATTAGTAGCGCACAATTTGCAACATTGCATTTGGCACTTAAATTTCGAAAGGAAGAATAACAACTCGTCGCAAAAATACTAAAAAAACCATCAAAAAACGGGTGTAAACGGCACATTTGGTAATTAAATTACACATTCACTGTAATTTAGCGTAACATCACTCAACAAGCCCAGAGCTAACAGCATACTTGGCAAGCTCTGCCGTAGAGTGAATGTCGAGCTTATGCTTGATATTTTGTCTATGGGTTTCAACCGTTCGGTAACTGATATTTAATCCCTTCGCGATCTCTTTACTGCTCTCCCCTTTAGCCACTAATTTCAACACAGCTTCCTCACGCCTACTCAATGGGTTCTTCACAGATTGTGTGGGAGTAATAGGCTGAGTAAACAAGTTCTGAGTCACTTTTTCACAGAAATAGGTTGAGCCTTGATTGACCGTCTTGATTGCCTGCACCATTTTTTCAGCCGAAATTTCTTTCAACATATAGCCGACAGCACCCGATTGCAT
This sequence comes from Vibrio sp. 10N.222.54.E6, assembly GCF_041473955.1. Classification (NCBI taxonomy): domain Bacteria; kingdom Pseudomonadati; phylum Pseudomonadota; class Gammaproteobacteria; order Vibrionales; family Vibrionaceae; genus Vibrio; species Vibrio sp. 10N.222.54.E6. The sequence goes on from NZ_JBFRTD010000010.1 coordinate 20,970, forward strand.
CACCTTCATGATGTATTCACGGTTGTTATGCATGGTCAGCATCAGCACCTTAGCTTGAGGATCTTCCTCTTTAATCAGGTGAGTGGCATCAATACCATTCATGATAGGCATGCTGATATCCATCAACACCACATCAGGGCGCAAGTCTTTAACCACTTCAACGGCTTCTAATCCATTGCTGGCTGTACCTATCACGCTAATATCAGGCTCGAGTTCTAATCTCGCCATAAAGCCATCCAGTACCACTTGGTGATCATCTGCAATCACAACTCGAATAACTTCACTCATTCACTAATCCCTCTAGTGTCAGTAACACTGTAATTTCCGTTCCAAAGCCAACCTCACTCATCAATTCAAAGTCACCACCGATGAACTCCACCCGTTCTCTCATGTTACGTAACCCAATACCTCGCTTTTCCATTGCTTTATAGGTATTGAAACCGACTCCATCGTCTTGGATGAGCAACTGCAACACATTTCCAATTTGCTGTGCGATAACCGTTACTTTGGTCGCTTGTGCGTGTTTCTCTATATTATTCAGTGACTCTTGCACCACTCGATATAAAGTCGTCGCAGCTTCTGATTTCAACTTTCCCGGCTGCGTATTAAACAAGGTTTCCACTTCAATGCTCGAGTGCGCCTGAAAGTCTAATAACAGCGAAGACAACGCCGCTTCTAAGCCGATATCATCCAATGAACTTGGTCGAAGTTGATGCGAAATATGCCTCACCTCTTCGATTGCCCGCATCAGTGAATGCTGAGACTTATTCAAATGCACTTTAAGGTCTTCGCTTTGTAGCTTATTACCGAGCAGTTCTAAGTGACAGCGACTCGACACTAATAACTGGTTAATACCATCATGCAACTCACGCGCTAGATGCTTCTTTTCGTCCTCTTGAAACATCACCGTCTTATGAGCTAGTTCCTTCAAGTTGTTATCCGCTATCCGATGTTCATGCATGTTAATGGCCAACGTCAGTACAATGATGACCGCGACCGTCACACTCAGAATCACCACAATCGAAAAGAACGTGGTTTCAATATTCTTGTTAATTGCGGCCTGCATCGAGGCCACTTCTTGATGCACATCCTCAATATACAAGCCGGTGCCAATCATCCAGTCCCAGCGCTCTAACCAAGCGGCGTAACTCAGCTTCGATACCACCTCACCTGTCGAAGGTTTTTGCCACAAATATTGGTGAAATCCTCCGCCTGTTTGTGCTTCTCTTAACAAGGCTTCTATCAGAAAGTCGCCATCTTCATCTTGCAGTTGAAGTAAGTTTTGCCCTATCAACTCTGGCTGGATTGGATGAACCAAATTGGTTCCGTGGCGATCATACGCAAAGAAGTAACCGTCAGAGCCATACCTTAGTTTAGACAATATGGTTCGAACTTCTCTTTTGGCTTGTGCTTCTTGGATATCGGGATCGTTGTAGATATGTTCGATGGCATCAAATGCGAGATCAACAGTGTCTTTGAGGGCGTTTTCACGCGACTTAATTAAGCTGTCTCGGAAGATTTCGACCTCTTTCTCACCCAACGTCTTAGTTTGGTGTAACGAGATCCAACTAATGCTCGCCGTTACAATCAGCAACGGGAGTAGCGTCAGCAAAATCAGCTTAACTTTTAGAGGCATTCCTTTTCCTCACAAAAAACGGCTTATTGAACATCAATAAGCCGTTTTACTTTATCAATTTATGGATAGCCGTTGAAACATATCATTCACATTCTAGGCTTCACTCACATTCCATAGAAAGATGGGAAAGCGAGAAGTGATCCAAGTACGAGGATTTGAATCAAAATGAAAGGCATCACGCCTCGGTAGATATCCTTGGTAGTCACACCTTTTGGTGCCACCCCTTTTAGATAGAACAAACTGAAGCCAAACGGTGGCGTCAAGAATGAGGTTTGAAGGTTCATCGCGATAAGGATTGCGAACCAAGTCATGTTGATTCCCATCAGTTCAGCAACAGGCGCAATAATCGGCACAATGATGAAACAGATTTCTACGAAGTCGATGAAGAAACCCAGAATCAAAATCACCAACATGGTAATGATCAAGAAACCCCACTTCTCACCTGGCAGTTGTAGCATCCACTCTTCAACTAGATAATCACCACCAGTGTAGGTAAACGCCATTGAGAATGCCGTTGCACCCAACAAAATAGCAAATACCATTGCCGTTACTTTCACCGTCTCTTTAGAGGCGTCATACACCATCGACCAACTAAACTGACCGTAGAGCAAAGCGAGTACCATCGCACCCGCACCACCCAGAGCAGCAGACTCTGTCGGCGTAGCAACACCCGCAAAGATAGAGCCCAATACGACAATAATCAGCGCGAGTGGCGGTATGATTGCTTTCAATGCGTTGATGACTTCTTGTTTACGGCTGATGGAATCATCACGCTCAATTGGTTGAGCGGCTTCAGGGTTAAGCTTCGCGTATATTAAGATATAAACGATATAAGCCCCCACTAACATCACGCCCGGCCAAATCGCGGCTTGGAACAAGTCACCTACCGGAACACCCAATACGTCCCCCAATAGAATCAAGACGATGGATGGCGGAATGATTTGCCCTAACGTACCAGACGCACAGATGGTGCCGCAGGCTAAGCCTTTGTCGTAGTTGTACTTGAGCATGACGGGCAACGAGATAAGCCCCATTGCAACCACAGAAGCGCCTACCACACCGGTTGAAGCGGCAAGCAGTGAACCTACGAGAACTGTCGAGATTGCGATACCACCTCGTACACCACCAAACAGTCGTCCCATAGACTCAAGTAACTGCTCAGCAAGCTTAGTCTTTTGTAGAACAAGTCCCATGAAAACAAACAATGGAACGGCCATCAGCACCGTATTTTCCATGATTGATTGAATTCGATATGGCATGAAGGCAAACATTTCGATGCCTTCCGCCCAAACACCAAAGATTAGCGCGATACCACCAAAGGTAAACGCCACCGGGAAGCCTAGTAAAAGTGCAAACAAGGCTACGAAAAACATTACTATTCCAATCATGTTCAGCCTCTACTTATTCTTTGTATGAATATTGTTTGCATGCGTGTTATTTGCATGGATGAGATGGGGATTAAAAATTTTGTTCAACGAGTGCAGGATCAAACCGACTCCGCTGAGTGCCATCAAGAAAAATGACAGTGGAATCATGGCTTTGATGATCCATCGATATGGCAGGCCACCCGGGTCACCTGAGGTTTCGCCGAGGTTATAACTCTCTTTGGCAACATCAATACCAAACCAAGCAACCAGCAAACAGAAAGGCATCAGAAAGATCAGTGTGCCTAGCAGGTCAATAATGGCTTGCGCTTTAAAGCTCAATTGTTCGTAGAACACGTCTACTCGAACATGACCACCAGCCTTGATGGCATAAGGAACACCTAATAGAAAAACGGCTGAGAAAAGGTGCCATTCCATCTCTTGGAAAGCGATTGAGACATCATTGAAGGCATATCTCATGACAACGTCATACACAACGTTAGCGATAAGTAGAATAAACAACATACTGGAAAGCCATCCCAGTGCATCACCGATACGATTAAACAGGCGTTCAATATAAATTAGACTTCGCATTCCCGACTCCATGGAATTTGAAAAGACATCGCGCAGCACAACTAACCCAAACTAAAAACGATTCAGTTTATAGCTAGCAATAGGCACGACGTAGAAAGGGTTCTTGGGCGTATTACAGGATTTATCCTGCTTAATTATTATGGTTAAAATGAACCCGCCGCTTAGTCACTCTTAGTTACCTAACAAGAATAGCTTTGGGTTCATTTAGCTTCAGTTCAAAAACTGTCGATTATTTCGCTTGGCTATTTAAATAAGCTCTGTGTGAAATATCCGTCCATGAACGTACTTGCTCTAGGTAGCTTGCTTGTGAAGCTTGAATCTCTTTTGCCAATGCATCTTTCTCAGCGTGCTTAGCAAGTAGGCGATCGTTCGCTTCTTTCAGTGCAGACATAACCTCTGGTGGGAAATCTTTAACTTGTACGTCTGGGTATTCTGTTTTCATTGAAACCCAGTTCTTGCCACTTTCGTGCGTTGCTTGTGTGTACATGTCGTAAGCCGCTGTACGCATTGCAACACGCAAGATTTCTTGTAGGTCTTCAGGAAGCTTGTTCCATGTACGCTTGTTCACTAGGAATTGAAGCTCTGAACCCGGCTCATGCCAACCTGTGTAGTAGTAAGGCGCGATCTTGTGGAAGCCCATACGCAGATCAAGTGATGGACCTACCCACTCTAGTGCATCGATTGTGCGACGCTCTAGAGATGTGTAAAGCTCACCTGGGGCAATATTGGTAGGTTTAGCGCCTAGCTCCGCTAGAATCTCACCAGCAAAGCCAGGGATACGCATTTTCAGACCTTGTAGGTCTTCCACACTGTTGATCTCTTTTTGAAACCAACCCCCCATCTGGATATCCGTATTACCACCTGGGAACGACATCAGATTATGTGGAGAGTAAACCTGCTCCATCAACTCCATACCACCACCGTGATAGAACCACGCATATTGTTCAGCTGGCGTCATACCGAAAGGCATAGAAGTGAAGTAAAGCGTGTTTGGAACTTTACCTTTCCAGTAGTAAGAGCCTGAGTGCCCCATGTCGTATTGACCAGACTTAACCATGTCAAAAACGCCAAGCGGTGCTTTGTGTTTGTTCGCAGAATCGATTCTGATTTGCAGTCGACCGTTCGACATTTTCTCAGCCATCGCAGCCATGTTCTTCGTCGCGTCACCGAATACAGGGAAGTTTGGTCCCCATGTTTCAGCAAGCTTCAAGCGATAAACCTTATCAGCAGCAGTTGCACCAGTAGCGACCAAAGCTAAACAAGCCGCTGCAGTAACTGCAACGTTTTTAAAAACTCGTGTGAGGGAGTTAGAAATGAGACTCATATTCACGTCCTTTGTTGGGTTAACACTCTTTCTATGAGCATTTTTTATGATTCAACATAAGAGTGCACCGTGATGTAGCAACAAGATATCAGGGAGAGCACGCACGACGGACTCACATAAACTGCGTATTAGACCAAAGGATTACGTAGAACTACGTAGGAGATAATTTAGCGATGTCGATTTTAAAGGCTCTGGGAGATTCATTAGGGTAATTAGTATTGATAAATACCTAAGTAGTTATAGTGAAACTGCATTAACAATTGATTTCCATTTCGTGAGGAAGCTCTATTCTCGCCACACATCAAATACGCACTTAAATGCATTTATCCATATAAATCAAAGTTTCAGAGAATTAGACGTCCTACTTTGGTGCCTACTGATTCGAAACATGGGACACGCGAAAGACTGGTGAATAACGGAAGGGGCCTGCCGATTGGAAATAAGGTTTCTGGGGCTAGGTTCGAATATGAGTATGGGGTCGAGTTTAGGATTGAGGATTGAGATTAACATGATCCTCCAGATACAAAAAAGCCTCGATAATCGAGGCTTAAAAACTTTAACGAAGCGAATGTAATCCCGCGGGATTACATAGCTTTGTAGATAACCTTGTTACCTGCAAGTTGCTCTTTCGCTACTAGGTTTTCTTCAAGAAGTTTTTTCAATGCGCCTGTTGCCCATGAAGCTGCTTTCGCGTCTTCTTGACCAGCTGCTAGGCCGATACCTTTAGGGTTAATGCCTTCAGCATTGCTAACAACGATGTCTAGAACTTGTTGTTGCTTAGGAGTCAGTGCTACTGCAACTTCTTTAGTTGCTGCTACTGCTTTCTCTACCGCTGGTTTTGCTGCTACAGTTTTTTCTGCTACAACTTTCTCTGCGACAGGCTTCGCTTTTTTCGGCGTTGCCACTGCTTTAACTACAGCCGCTTTAGTGCGTTTCTGCAGTTTAGCCTGCACCTTACGCTTATGAGCAAGTCTCATTGAATATTTCTCCAGTTCACTGCTCTTTTCGCAGTGGTGAAAATTTGAAGCGCGATTTATACCAAAAAACCGGAGCTATTTGTAGAGTGAAGCGTCGAAAGTCGACGAAAAATACCGATATTGTCTACTAGCGTCTATTATTTAATCATCGACTTATCAATTCAGGGTCATATACACTGGTTATCCATCCAGACAAAAATATGAAAATTTGGTGTTGCCTATGGACACTCGTCACCTTACAAATTTCTCTTTGCCTTCATTCAAACGTTCGTATCGTATTCTCGCCATCATTTTGGGCTTCGTTTGCTTGATCGTTGCGCTCTACAGTGACAACCCAAAGTTACTGATCGTGGGTGCTTTTTGCATTATTGCCCTACTAGGAACTGGCTATTATTTAATGTTGCGCAGCAGAGTGATGATCACCCTCACACCGACTCATTTTCAGCAGCATTTTTATAAAGGCGGGTGGGTTCTAAAATGGAATAACATCCAAAAGATTGGGCTTTGTACCTATGAGCAAGATGGATGGCACCAACCTCTTCCTTGGATTGGTATCAAGGTTAAAGATTACTCGCCCTACCTCGATTCGATTTGTCCTAAAGTCACTTGTGAATTACTGCTCAGCCAACGAGCACTTTTGTACTTGGGAGCGAAGCAAGCGGGTAAAGAATCGAACTTTGAAGATATGGTTTTAGACTCATCGCACTACCACACTCGTTGTACCGAAAACGGGTGTGTGGAATTAAGCCAATATAAAGAATCAAAGAATACCGACAAAGTGAGTTTCAGCGCTCAACAAACGCAAATGGATGCGGATTCATCCGATAAAGCAAATAATCACAACGCGGTGATTAAAGACTATTCTGGATTACAGGCGATGCTTGCCAACAGAATGAAATATCAAAGAGGCTTCCACGGGTATGACATTTTCATATCAACCCATGATCTGAATATCAGTGGGGAGGAGTTTGTTGGACTGGCTCGACGCTACTTGGCGGCAGCCGAACGTCTTTCTGATTAAAATTAAACTGGTTTAAAAGTAAAACCGCACACAATAAAAAAGCTTAGCTTCCATAACAAAAGCTAAGCTTCATTTTCAATCGTTCTTATATTAAATCAAAGATTTAATTAATAAAGAGGCATCTCGTCGGCAACGAATGGATTTGATGCGCGCTCACGACCAAATGTAGACTCTGGACCATGGCCCGGTACAAATGTCACGTCACTGCCTAGCGGCCAAAGTTTAGTCTTGATTGAAGCAATTAGCGTGTTGAAGTCGCCTTGCGGGAAATCCGTGCGACCAATAGCACCGTTAAATAAAACATCACCAACAAACGCCATACGCGCTTGCTCACTGAATAGCACGACGTGACCCGGAGTATGACCCGGCGTGTGAATCACATCGATAACTTGGTTACCAAAAGTCACTTTGTCGCCCTCTTCTAACCAAGTGTTTGGTTCAAAAGCTTTACACAGTGGGAAGCCGAACATCTGGCTTTGATTCTCTAGACCTTGAAGCCAAAAGTTATCGGCTTTATGTGGGCCAACAATGTTCACGTTCAAGATTTCAGCAAGCGGTACTGTTCCGCCCACATGGTCTAGGTGACCGTGAGTCAATACCAAATTCACCACTTTAACACCTAACTCTTCGATGATAGCAGCCAGTTGCTGAACATCACCGCCCGGATCGACAACAATGCCTTCCATTGTCTCATCACACCACACAATTGAGCAGTTTTGAGAGAACGAGGTAACAGGGACAACTTGATACTTAAGAGACATATACAAACCTTAGAGGGCAAACTGAAATTTGGGCAAACTATGACATTGGATGTCTACTTTGACAAGTACCTAGCATTCGCTCGTAAATTCAGCTTAACGCTACCAACTGCGGGCTGGACCTGTATCAATATGGATAAAGTTGCTACGTGCATAATAACCGACACCACCCGCATTCAAGCTTTTAGCAACGTCTCTTAATTCTTTTAGGTTAACGCCATCAATACGGAAATCGATCGCTTTACCTAACATGTGGTAGCTCTTCTTGGCTACGCCACTCGACTTTGAGCGCAGTGCTTCATTGGTCGCTGGAGAACGGTAACCAGAGATGATTTGAACTTCTTTTTGAATACCCAGTACATTTTGAATCTGAGTGATCTGATCAAACAGGTTCTTATCCATTGGATGAATCTCATTACGACGGAAATCACGGCACAGTTTGCTTAGACGAGCCATTTCATCACCAACATAGTTAGTACCATCGAAATAACAGGTCTCTAATCGTTCACCTGTGTGAAGATTGTTCATGCTAATCGTTCTTGGTTGATCAGGGTATGAAGCAAAAGCGATAGAAGGAGTAATTGAGGCGACAACAGCAGTACCACCAGCGTAAGTCAGAAACTGACGGCGTGAAAATAAACTTTGAGACATACAGCAAAAAAACCAATTAGATCGAACGAAAAATGCACGATACATAATGGAAATTGCTGCGTCAACGTACAAAAACCGCCCAAAAGGTTAGTAATTGTAACCTTTGCACGATTAGTTATTGATCCACATTATAATTTTATCAATAGAAGCTTGGTTGTCATTTTTTGGTCAAGATCACCCTTATTGGCTTCAATGATGGTTAACCACCCTCTTTATCATATTGGTAGATGTCACCACGATACTGTATGCCCCCTTCTTCAAACAGCACGGTTTGATAGATGATATGCACGGGGATTCGCTTCTTGAGGCGAACCTTAGTATTAGGAGCAAGATCGTTACTTTGGTTAGGTACTTTCCTTACCTTGGTGGCAAACAACAATTCAGCCAATTCCTCTGCATGTTCGACACGTATACAACCTGAACTGTAAGCACGGAAGTCATCATTAAACAGGCCTTTACTTGGCGTATCGTGCAGATAGATAGCTCGCTTGTTGGGTGTGTTGAACTTGTACAAACCTAATGCATTACGTGAGCCCGCCTGTTGACGCATTCGATATGGGAACGAATTGAAATTGATGGTCTGCCAATCAATATCTGTGGTGTCGACGGTTTCCATGGTGCGCCAACCATCAATCACTTGAAAGTTGTGTGTCTCTAGGTAGCTTTCATCCGCTTTTACTTTAGGCAAGATGTCTTTGACCATGATTTTCCATGGCACGTTCCAAGTAGGATTTAAGATAACCGAATCTAGGTTTATCTCTAAAAGCGGTGTTTTTCGCGACTTTCTGCCCACCACGACTTTGGACTCAAAGACCTCTTCACCATCTTCCCAATACTTCATATCAAAACTAGGGACATTGACGACGATGAGAGAGTCTCTGTCTCTTGGCCACAAACGAACACGTTCGGCATTGAGAGCCAGCGAAGTCAATCGTTCATCAAAGCTCATGTTGATCCATTTGATCGTATCCGGCCCGACGATCCCATCGTCTGTAAGGCCGTGCATTCGCTGAAAAGACTTAATTGCCGATTGCAGATCTTGGTCAAATACAGGGAAATCGACCGCGATCATCGAGGTATCAACACCAACCAAAGCAATGCGCTCAACAAGAATGGTTTTGTCTGAAAGCTCATCACCTAAGCGTTTCAACCCTTTCTGTCTGTATCGCTCTATATTGAGTTCAGACGCAGTTTCTAGCACGGAGTAGGTCGCCTTGAATTGGTCAAAATCCCCAACAGGCGGCGCATAGGACAATACCATTTCTAATAAGTAATCATTGGTGACACTGCTTTTCAATCTCATCAGGATATGTGGAGAAGGCGCAGGCAACTTGGAATGCAGCTTGCCCGAGAAATACCACTCTTTACCGGCAAGTGGCGCATTCTCAACGTAGCTTAGGTAATAAATAAAGGTATCGGTTAACAAGATGTCCAACTCTTGCCATTGCCCACGAGTTTGATAGTGGCGGATTTGCTTAAGTTGTCGTTCAAAAAGCGGGGCCATTTGCGCTTGTTCGAGAAGCGACAACTGGAATTCAAACGCCTTAACAAGTTCAGGCGAATCCCACAAAATTGGAAGAGATGAGTCTTGATAAATACTTTGGGTAAGCTCTGGATAAATCAGCATAAAAGAGAGCTCTGAATCAGCCGGAATAAATCGGCTCTCGTCAGAACTCGTATAGCTCCATGCATGCACAGAAACTAACACCAATAATCCACAGAAGTATTTTGCTAACATGCTTAACCCCATCACCAATCATCTCATAAGTATGGCAAAGAAATAGGAGTAAGCATGTTATTTTTTAAGGAGTTTTATGAACTAGATTGCACTCCAATGGTTATCCCACTGGACGGATGATTGCTGACTGGATTTTTTATAAGGCTTGCGTTGGCTCACCACACTGCCCGCTCCAGAGCTGAGTCGAAACTCACCATCAAGTAGCACTGCGCCAGAAGCATCAGACAACGCAGATAGCTCTACCAATTCTTGGGTTTCTTTAGACCAAATACCATAACAGTTGCCTCTTGGCGAAGTCGCAATAATCCAATCATCTGACGCCGCAATACTGGCGATATAGTGATTGAACCTTGCCCATTGCTCTGGTTCTGCATTCAGTGATTCAAACTGCCCACCTTTAGTATGCATCGCCAACAGCGAAGGATACTCATCTGGTTCACCACGATATTGCTGGCCACATAGTACGGTTTCAGCACCATCATGGGCTAAGTGTCGAATGCTCAGCTTCTTGTCTAGCAATTCAACCTGATCAAGCAGCGCACCTTCAGGTGAAACATAACTTAAACTCGGTTGCATTGAATTCAAGTTTTTCGGTGTTCTACCGTCAGTATGAACGCCGCCAACACCAATCGCGAGATTACCATCCGGCATGATGATCACTTCATGAGGGCCGATACCAAAGCCCGTGAACTCCTCGACCTTACGATAGCCTTGTGAGACATCGTAAACACCAATCACACCTTGGCTACTGTCGGTTTTCCCTTCCGTGGCATACAGTAACTTGCCATCTAATGAGTAAACGCCATGACCATAGAAGTGGCGATTGTTACCTTTCACAACCATCTTGATCTGCTGACCATTTTTATAGTCAAACACCATAAAATAGTCACCAGGACGACGAGCAAAAACCACCGCATGTGATGATGTTGGGCAAATTGCGACGCCATGCCCACGATCTGGGATCGGCAGTTGACTCAACGGCATACCATATTCGTCAGCCACAACCGCTGAATATTGGCCACGACCATTAAGCGCACAGCCGATCAGTTGAGGATCATTAGATGTGCTTGCGGCGCCAGAGCGACTAGCGCAGCCAAACGGAAGTACAGGTACAGCAGCACAACCCAGTGCAGCCTTGAGTAGCGTTCTTCGTGTAGTATCAGTCACCATCGGTAGCATTAAATCCTATTACCACGCCAAGCTCTATTGCCACTTCTTCATGAATCAGGTACTTCAAACGTTCTAGTTTGTTGTATTGAGTCAGCACATTTCGATAGCCCTCTTTGCTCTGCAGCAACTCGAACAAACTTGAGTCTGTAGGCCAAGTATCTAACGTTAGCGTGAACTGGTCAGCAACACGGTCAGCAAGGTCATTTAAGCCCTTCTCTCTCAACAAGCCGTCTAGGCCATTGCCATCGGCTAGGTACAAATTCTGAAGTGCTGCTACATTCGCTTTTAGTTGAGTCATCGAAGTTTGTGCACGCCATGATTCTGAGAAGTAAGGACGCGGATGACCGATTTTAGCCATCGGACGACTCAGCTTTTTCATGCTGTAATCAAGTTGGTTGGTCAATAAAGCGATGTATTCAGACTCCCAACGAGTCTCGTCTAACGCTAGCCAAGGGTTAACCTGCCATGCCTGTGCAATCGAAGATGACTTAATCGCTAAGTTTTCAGTAATCGCTTGTGATGATTGGCAGCCTAGTGCTTTGTCTTGAAGCAGTGACGATTGCTCGTCATAAAGGGACCATTCCAACGCACCCAGCCCTTGAACGGTCACGCTCTGCTGTGCGATTTCGTCTTGAGACCATGCTTTATCCTGCTGAGTCAATTGACGCATTTTAAGACCGGTGGTGTTCTTCTTATCAGGCCAAAATTGAATATTCCAGCTCTCTTCAAGTGCCGCAGTTGGGCCTCTTTCTTGTCCTTGCAGTGCCATCCAACTGTTCATGGTGAGCTGCCACTGACTTTTCAAAGCATCTAACTCAACATCATTAGTTTGGCAGTAACCCTGCATCAAGACTTCTAGCTCATTGGCTTGCTTGGCGAATAGGACGGCAGAATCAAACTCTTGTTGATAGACACTGCGACTGATGTGGTCGGTCGTATCAGCTTGATAAGACACACCGTTAACCTCAGATGAAGCAGCTTGTTCACCCGATGATTGGCAGCCTGCCATGATTAATACCGACAAAGGCATTAACAAAAATTTATGCGTCATGCTGTTACCTTACTTCCTAATTTTTCTTTTAATTATATGAGTTCATTAAATACCAAACGACCGCTGACCTCGTATTCCTACAAGTTCAGCGGTGCTAAGTGGTTTGATAGCGGCTTTCTTAAGTCACTAGCCGTTAACTAAACTGAATTCAACTCAGCCTATAACGAGTTTAAGAACGCCAATATCGCTTCACGTTCGCTGCTACTAAGAGCTAAAACGTTTTGTTTCGCCATTTCTGCTTCACCCCCATGCCAAAGTACCGCTTCCATAACGTTTCTTGCGCGACCGTCATGAAGCAGGAACGTATGACCATTCACTTCTTTGGTATAGCCTAATCCCCATAATGGCGTCGTACGCCACTCTTGGCCATTGGCAAGATATTCAGGGCGATTGTCGGCTAAGCCTTCCCCCATATCGTGCAACAACATATCGGTATACGGGCTGATTAATTGCTTAGACAACGCAGGTAACCCTTCACGCTCTGCTGTGCGAATTTCGGCTTGGTGGCAACTCTGACAACCAACGTCTTTGAATAATTTTTTGCCTTGCACTACAGCAGGCTTATCGACGTTGCGACGAATAGGGACCGCTAAATGCTGCGAATAAAACTCAACGAAGTCTAATATATTATCACTGACTTCTGGCTCGCCACCATTTGGGAAATCATCACAGGTTGATTGCGCTGATGTGCAGTTTTCATTCGGGAATAAGCGACTCGTTAAGCCCAAATCACCGTTAAACGCAGCCGCATTTTGCTGCATTAGGTTTGGCTGGCCAGCTTTCCAACCGAATCGACCCAACGCCATATCGTTAGTTTGAACATCAAGAACGTAGTTCGCTTTGCCTGAAACACCTTGCTTGTCGGCCAACTGCTGTTTAGCAAATCCGAGAATCGTTTCTTGCGGGATGCTTTCAAGTAAACCAAGGCCAATCATTGGCGGCGCAACACGAGCTGAAAACTCAGTTTTAGGATGCATCTCGCCAAAGGCAAGATCAGTAATCTTTAAAATTGGTTTACGCAAAGTAACGACTGTACCGTCTTTGAATTCAACAGGAACATCGGTGTAGCTGATGTTCACTTTGCCCTCGGGTTTTACACCTTGAAGCGCGAAATCTTGTAACTGGCCGCCGTAAGTTGGTTCAGGAATACCACCATCACGAATGAAGGCTTGTCTCTGCTCTGGCGTTTCAGCAGGGATACTTAAGCGGACCAACAATGAAACCGCGTTCTGGTCATCTTTTTCAGGCGCATGACCACGACCATCTTTGATGTGACAGTTTTGACAACCGTTGGTATTGAACAATGGACCTAATCCATCACGCGCATCGGTTGATGACGGCGCAGGAACCCAAGGGTTTCTAAAGAAGCTGTTACCTACGCTGAAATCCAAACGTTTGCTCATTGGAAGGTTGGCTGCAGGAAGAGAAAAAGCGTTCGCGCCCTCTTTCTTTACTGTGGTTTTGCCTCCAGAGTAGGTTTCATGGGCGTGCAATGGAGATAAGAAAAACAGTGCGGTTAATAGTGAGGCTGAGAGATACGACTTCATACATTGCCTTGCTGTGTTTTTGATTTTAGTTTTTATTAGAGAGTAACTTTTTTGAATAACAAACAATTAAGGGCTCAATAAGAGCCCTTACAATAGTTTTGGACTCGGGTTCTTAAAACTCGTGATCCGCTGTGTCTGGGTTTAGGCTATCAATGCCAATAACACCAGCAGCACGTTCGATTGCAGCAGTTTGAGACACTAGCGAAACAATTGTTTTGTTTACTAGCGCGTTACCTGCAGCGTTGTCAGCAGCAATTAGCTGATCGAAGTGCTGGTTATTTTTCTCTGCTGACACAACAAGTTGACCAACTTGCGCACGTGCTAGGTCAAACTGCTTTTGAATCTCTTTCGCCGCTTGCTCGTCTTTTTGCTCTACTAGGTCAAACAGGCTAGGACCAGAAAGTAGAGAACCATCTTCACGCTTGTACAAGCCAGTGTATACGTTGTAGATACCTTGCTCGTTGTAGTAGTGAGAGTTATGCGTGTTATCCGAGAAACAATCATGCTCGTCTTCAGTAGAGTTTGCTTCTAGTGCAACTTTCATACGCTCACCCGCTAGTTCACCTAGAGATAGTGAGCCCATACCAAATAGCATTTTACGTAGGCCGTTCTCGCTAGATTCAGAAAGAAGCTCTTGACGGTAGTTGCCTTTCTCGCCTTCAGCCCACTGCTTTTCCATCCACTCTAGGTCTTGGATAAGTAGTTCAGCTGATGCTTTTAGGTATGCGCCACGACGGTCACAGTTACCATTAGTACACTCAGCACCAACAACGAAATCAGTGTAAGCACGCTCACCTGCACCGCTGTTAGTACCGTTTAAATCTTGGCCCCAAAGTAGGAATTCAATCGCGTGGTAGCCAGACGCTACGTTCGCTTCAGAACCACCGATCTCGTTCAGGTCTGCAATTAGCTCTGGAGTAATGTTAGTTGCGTCTACTGTTGTCTGACCAATTTGGAAAGTCTTATTTGCAACGATGTTTGCGCTAGCGCCTTCGTTACCAAGTTCATATTGGTAATCAGTCGAAACGTAATCGATAAGGCCTTCATCTAGCGGCCATGCATTTAATTGGCCTTCCCAATCATCTACAACAACGTTACCAAAGCGAAATACTTCAGACTGTTGGTAAGGTACACGAGAGTCTAGCCAAGCTTGCTTTACTTGTTCGAAATTGCCAGCAGAAGGAGAAGCTAAGAAGGTATCAATAGAAGAGTTCAACGCTTTTGCTGTAATTACTGAATCTGCAAACACTGCATGAGCAATATCGGCGTAATGTTCTACAACTTGATCTTGAGTTACTGCTGCAAAAGAAGAAGCAGAGGCAAAAATGAGTGACGAAGTTACGGCTTTTGTCACTAAAGATTTAATGGTCATGAAGCATCCTTGTTGAGCTTTGAATTATTATTCGTAGTAATAGTGCAAACCATTATCATTTACACTACAGATTTGAATAATACAAACTTACAATTTTATTGCAAGATAAATACAAAAAAACCTCACATTTGTGAGGTCTTTAAATACTTTTGTGCTATAGCAATAAAAGGAAGCTTATCAAATATCCAGATTATGCTTACCGTGTGAGACTTTCGCCTTCAGGTAACTCTCATTTCCCGACTTGATATGTGCAGAAGTATTCACCACTTCTTCAATCTCAATACCGAAAGATTTCAGCTCATTGATCTTCTTAGGGTTGTTAGTAACCAAGCGGATTTTTGTGGTTCCTAAAGCGCGAAGCATTTCTGCCGCTTCGGTAAAGTCGCGTAAATCATCACCAAAACCTAGGTGGTTATTCGCTTCATAGGTGTTCATGCCTTCGCTTTGCAGACGGTACGCATCGATTTTGTTATACAAACCAATACCACGACCTTCTTGGCGTAAGTAAAGAATCACTCCCCCCGTCTCACCCATAATTCTGATGGTTTCATCTAACTGCTCACCACAGTCACAGCGAGAAGAATGAAAAACATCACCAGTCAGGCACTCAGAGTGCATACGAACAAGAGGTATGTCTTGTGTCTTATCCGCTGATTTAAATATCACAGCAACATGCTCTTTATCTGTTTTCAATCCATGAAAAGACAGAAGTTCAGCATCAATACTGCTTGTTACCCCTACTTTGAAATCTATTCTGGCACGCACTTCCGCCATAGCTATACTCACTTGAAAATTCGATGTATTTAACAACACTACACTATATGTCTAGGCAATATTTTGTAGCTAACTATCTAATGATAGACACTATGAGGCTGTTAACAATTTTTTTCAAGGTCGACCACGTACAAATTGTTATATTATAACAATTAATTTTCTGGGTAACAAAAAACCCCACGTTGGGATGACCAACATGGGGTTATAAATCAATCAATTGCGGCTAAGACTACACTTTTTGCGGAACGATCAGCTTAGTTGAGTTTGCTTCCAGATAACAAGCTGCACCCAAGCATTCTCTAATTCACTTAACTCTTCTTGTGTCAGTGTAGAGATGCTCGACTTTGCACTGTATTTTTCTGCCCATTTATCAGAACGGACATGAGTATAGAACTCTTTTTTTAAATTTGAGATTACGTTATCCACAAACACATCCTTATATAACAGTGCTTAGCCTTTATAATCCGTTAATATTACAAAATACAGCTCAATTGGTAAACAGTAATACACAATTTTTATGAGTCATTCCTAACACTCGCTACTGATAAATATACAAACAAAAGAAATAATAGGCTCGGTAACAACCAAAGTAATATGTTTGAAACACTCATTGCTGGCTTATAAAGCACAAATTCACCAAACCTTTCTGTCATGTACTGAGTGATTTCATTGTTACTCTTCCCTGCTTTCACCATATTGAATACAACAAGGCGTAAATCTTTTGCTATGGGAGAGTTCGACTCAATCAAATTTTGATTCTGACATTGTGGACAGCGCAGCGATTTTGCCAAACTAATAGCACGCTGTTGTTGATTAGGGCTTTCAAACTCAAATAACTCTACCTGAATGCTTGTATCTTTATCACTCGCCGTAAACAAATCCTCAGCTAATACAGGGAAGTTGACGACAATAGCAGCGCTAAGTATGAGCACTATGTTGAGTAGGAACTTCATCATCCATTTGTACCTTTAAAATAGTGAGCGAGTTCTTTACGCCAAACCGATTCATTAATCACACCTAGCAACTTCTTCACTATTTGGCCTTCAGCATCGACTAAATACGTCTCAGGAGTACCGATTACGCCCAGCTCTAAAGCCAACTTCCCTTGAGGATCACTGATCACAGTTGAGTATGGGTTGCCATCGTTGGACAATACATTGAGCGCTGCCCCAGGGTTATCTCGATAATTGAGACCCACAATTGGAATGCCTTTCTTCTGCAGTTCGAGTAAAAAAGCGTGCTCGGTTTTACATATTCCGCACCATGAAGCCCATACATTGACCAGTTGGTAAGGATGCTGAGTAATATCAGAAAGCGTAAGCTTAGCCGTTTCAGAACTTAATATTTCAGAGCTTAATGCTTCAGAATCGAATGACTCATCAGTAACGAGTTTTTCTGCCGTAAATTCAGGGAAAGCCCTTTTTTGCTCTGAAACGCTGGTCGTTTGTTGCTTATTGTCGAGCGCATATGAAAATGCAACGACCAAAGCAACAGCCACTGAAAATAGAGCAATGAGTTTATTACGAACGCTGGTATGCATACTGTGCAGCCTTAACGGTTTTCTTTTTACGATTGGTCAGTGAAAGCACAGCACCTAGAATTGAGAACAACCCACCAAACCATATCCAACGAGCATACGCTTTGTACTGAACTCGAAATGCATAAGCGGTAGCGTCAACTTTCTCACCCATGGTGATATACACATCGCCATGCCAGAACCATTTCATTGCGGGCTCGCTCATGTTCATCACTCGAACTTGGTAATGTCTTCTTTCCGGCGAAATAGAAAAACTTTGCTCGCCAGTATCTAGCTTAAGTATCGCCTTTTCAGCGGTAAAGTTTGAGGTGACATAAAGCTCTGTATCTTCATGAGCAAGCGTCCAGTCCATAAACTCCACCTGTTCATCTGGGCTTAATTTATAGCTGCGCTCAAACGAGTGGTAACTGTTCATTGCAGCACCTACAGCTAAGACCGCGACACCAACATGGGCAAATGTCATCACCCAGACTTTTCGTTGGAACTTGGAACTGCGCGTTACCGCTAAGCCATAAACATGAGTGAGTAAAACCCAAAATGCGAGTGCCCATGTCATCAGAGCCATCACTTGTCGTTGGACTTGTTCCACTTGCCAAGAATAACAAACGTAACCCAATGCCAACGACATAAGAACTAACAATGAAATAACACCTTTGGTTGCTTGAGGTTTAACACTCAACAATGGGGCTAAGCCAACCACGCCAAGTGCAAGCAAAGCCAAAGGTGCAATCAACAGATTAAAGTATGGCGCGCCCACCGATATGTTACCCAGCCCAAGCAGTTCAAAGACCATTGGATAAAATGTACCAAACACCACAACAGCGGTCGCTAATACAAAAATGAGCACCGCAACTAGGCTTAAAAAGCTCTTACTGTCGAAGCTAGTAATCGGGTTAGATTCAAAAGATTCCCCTCTGATGATAAGAAGAGAGAAAGAGCTCACTAGCACCAACATCAATATAAGTAGCAGTGCGATACCTTTAGTCGGGTCAACAGCGAAAGCGTGTACCGATGTGAGTACACCAGAACGAACAATAAATGTGCCTAGTATACTCAAACAAAATGTAATGAAAGCAAGGCTTAGAGACCACTTCAGAAGCTGTTGTTTACCTTTGGCAACACCTAAACAATGCAGCAAGGCTGTCGAAGTGAGCCACGGTAACAAACTGGCATTTTCAACAGGGTCCCAGAACCACCAGCCGCCCCAGCCTAATTCGTAATACGCCCACCAAGAGCCAAGAATGATCCCTGCGGTTAAAAAAATCCAAGCGACTAGACACCAACTGCGACAATGGGCAACCCAATCAAACTCAATAGGATCAACCAGCAAAGCGGCAACGGCAAATGCCAGCACCACAGAAAAGCCGACATAGCCAAGGTAAAGTAATGGAGGGTGAAAGATCAGACCGACATCTTGCAACATTGGATTAAGGTCACGCCCTTCTAACGGCAAAATCGAATTCATTTCAAATGGGTTTGATGCGAATAAGGTGAACCAAGCAAATATCGCGAGCAGTAGATTCATTACCCACAACACACGGCTTTGGTATTCATTCGAATAGTGTTTTTGTAAGGCAATAACGCCAGACCAGACGCTGATCGTCAGTACCCAAAACAACAAGGAACCTTCATGGCCTGCCCATACGGCTGCAAGCTTAAAAAATGAGGGTAATTGAGTATTTGAATGTTCAGCGACATAGAGGATAGAGAAGTCATCACTGACAAAGGCATAGCCAAGCAATGCGACAGAAGTGACAGAAAACAATGCACTTGAAAGAGAGAAACTGCGGACTAAACTTATATTTTGCGTCCGTTTGTTTAGCATTTGATAAAACGAATGCACACCAATAATGCTACTGAGTACAGCAACCAACACTAAACTAAACAGCCCCAAAGAACCGACCATATCACCTCAATAAGGCTCCGCTAGAGCAGAGCCGATCTGAACACGCATCTCATGTTTACTAAAAGCATGTTCATTAATAAGCAGATGTCTAGTATCCGACATCTGCTCACTAATAAACTTGCGCGAAATTAAGCTATCGTTAACTGCCCTGCATAAAGAACAAAAGTTCGCAGCATTAATACGCCCATTAGGCTTAGCGAAGTCACGGAGAAAATATACACCGAGCTATGGCGGATTGATGTTGGTGTGACGGCATTCAACAACAACGGTAAAACCATACCAACACCGATGACGCCATACCAGAACCAACTCGCCCAGAAACCACTGCCAATTGCGTTCCATACTGCTTGTTCACTTTGACCACCAGCGAAGATCAGCCCAGTAAAGAAAGTGATAAGAACAAACAACTCAAACATCACTACCGGGCGTTCAAATCCGTGGATCCATGAAATACTCGGGCTATGAGGTGATTCTTTAAAGACCAACACACCAAATAAAATACACGCCGCCGCACCCGAAGATAAACTCGAGAACAAGAACAAAATCGGCAGTACTGGGTTATTCAATAGTGGGAAGGTATTTAAAGCTGACAGCAAGAATCCGGTATAAGCGGCAAGCATCAAAGCAAGAACAGCTAAGAATATTTCCAAAGCATTCTCGAACACTTCTAATTTGCCAATCCAGTTCCCGACAAAGTCGAGTCGCCCTTTTAACCATGTTTGGTCACTCAAGAACACGACAATTTGATCTCTAAATATAATGCCGATCCAAAGGAACAAGATCACCATATACACTTGGAATAAGATCACACCCATCGACATCACAGACGTTGGATTATAGAAGATCATGATCTTCCAAAATGACAGTGGTTTTGTCAGGTGGAAAACCAAGATCAGCAAGCCTGAGATGATCCCAAATGGCGCAAGAAAAGCTGTCGCCTTTAACACACCATTATGAGCAGGATCGCCTTCAATAACCTTGCGCTTAAGGTAAATGGAGATCATTACGGC
The DNA here is from genome assembly GCF_041473955.1 of Vibrio sp. 10N.222.54.E6. NCBI lineage: Bacteria > Pseudomonadati > Pseudomonadota > Gammaproteobacteria > Vibrionales > Vibrionaceae > Vibrio > Vibrio sp. 10N.222.54.E6. The sequence continues at coordinate 41,400 of NZ_JBFRTD010000010.1, forward strand.
ACCCGCCGACATCCCCGCGAGAAATAGATAGATTGCTATAATCCAGTCCCATACCACGGTACCAGACTGAAAAGCTGCGTCCCATGCACTCATAATCAAATCTCCCCTTTTTGGTGTGGCACTTTATAGAGTTTTGGTTGAGTGCCTAGATAGGCTTTATCTCTGTAAACCACCTCGGATTGAAGTACTTGGTTTATCTCACTCTTAGGGTCATTTAAATCGCCGAATGTCAGCGCTTTAGTTGGGCAAGATTCGACACAAGCAGGCAACTTCCCTTGTGCTAGATTGGTATCACGACAGAAGTTACATTTATCGGCTGACTTGTTCTCTGGATGGAAAAAGCGCACTTGATATGGACACGCTAACAAACAGTAACCACAACCGACACACTTCTCTTTGTGGACATCCACAATGCCCGTTTTTTCATCTTTGTAGGCAGCCCCTGTTGGGCAAACCATCACACACGGCGCGTTATCACAATGTTGGCAAGAGTTACGAGTAAAACGGTAATCAACATTTGGATATTCGCCTTGGGGTTCGCTCTTAATAATTTCTAAGCGCGACACGCCTTCAGGTACTTTATTCACTTCACGACACGCTTCTGTACAAGCAGTACAACCAATACACGCGGTTTCGTCATGAATCATTCCATAACGTTTAGCACCATCTTCTTGAACATTGGCCAACGTTTTACGACTTGTCACCGCCGCAGTTCCCGCGACACCCGTGGTAAAAATAACGGCACCAGCGCCTGCTAAAAAGTTTCTTCTTGAGCAGCTCATAGATTACTCCCCTTCTTTCTTCTGGTTGAAGTCTGAATGGCAATCCACACACAGCTTAATGGTTTGCTTTTTATCTAAGCCCAACACCTTTGCTTCAGTCGCATGAACATCATGGCAGTTTGAACACGTTAAGTTTTGCGCGTGAACATCGTGGGTCCAGCTAGCTTCACGCAGATCATCAGGTTTGTGACAATCGATACATTGGCTATTGGCATCCAAAATTAAGCTAGGATCGAGGAAAACCTTTTCGGTTCCTGGTTGTGATTGAGCCGCGCGATACTTCACCACTTCTGGTGCACCTTCACGGTGATCGGGGCTAATTGAACTATGACAATCGGTACAATTTACTTCACGGCCAAGTAAAGCGTGTGCACTTTCACCATGTGAACCCAATACCGTTTCTTTTGAATCTTTATGGCATTGAACACACTTGTAGTCTTTGTCGCGGATTAATTCGACTTCATGTCTTGTTGATTCTCCTACTGGCGTAACAGCAGGCTCAGCAACAGCATGAATGGAATAACCATAGAGGCAGAATGCTAGAAGGGATTTAAGCATTATGACTATGGCCAATTTAATATTGCCCATTTTATCCTTTCCTTATACCGGCATTATTTAACTCTCAACTAAATAATATTCCGGTTAAACAAAAGTACCCTTAAACGATATTATTACCGCTTAAATGATATCAATTCTTATTTTGGATAAGCCACAACGCTTTCTATAGTTAGAATATACCTCTAATTAGGTAATACGAAATTTGGATAGGTTAATCTGTGAACGCAATCACCCTATTTATACCATGGTCAATCTAGGTAATTGATTGTTATATATGATAATAATTCTCAATTAAATTTTAATACCACTAACCACCAATACCTCTTTAGGGGTATATAAACTTCAACGTGATTGAAGTCACTACCGTTAATTGATCTAAGACAAGCTATATCCAACACGTAACAAAATGTGTTTGTTTATGAATTAATATAAACAGGAATTCTCCAGTTCTTAATTTGAATAGCAAACTCACAACGCTTGGTATAAGAATCAGTATATTGGAGATATCACTGTGAAAAAGCATTGGATACGTAATTCGGTCACAGCACTATTAATGGTTAGCGCATCACTAGCAAGCGCGACCAGTTTTGCTGCGTCTGAACAAAAAGAAATTGGCGACCCTCGTAACGACCAGTTCGAGCAAAACCACCCAGATCAATATCATTCATGGAGACAGACTTCAGAAAGCGAAGTTATTGAAGACGCACTAAAAGAAGATCCAAACATGGTCATCATGTGGGCTGGCTACGGCTTCGCAAAAGATTACAACAAAGCACGCGGCCACTTTTATGCCATTGACGATGTAAGACAAACACTTCGTACTGGCGGCCCAACGGACGAAAGCTCTGGTCCAATGCCAATGGCGTGTTGGAGTTGTAAGAGCCCAGATGTCGCTCGTGTTATCGAAGAGCGTGGTGAAGATGGTTATTTTGAAGGTAAATGGGCGCGTCTTGGCAACGAGATCATTAACCCTATTGGCTGTTCAGACTGTCACGATACCCAAAGCGAAGGCTTTAAGAATGGTGAGCCAGCATTGAAGGTGACTCGTCCTTACGTTGAACGAGCATTTGAAACGATTGGTAAAAAGTTTGATGAACAAAGTCGTTTAGACCAACAAGCTTCTGTTTGTGCTCAGTGCCACGTGGAATACTACTTCACAGGGCCAACCAAAGGTGTGAAATTCCCTTGGGACCAAGGTACAACCGTTGGCGACATGGAACGCTACTATGATGCAATCAACTTTAAAGATTGGACGCATAAAGTATCGAAAGCACCCATGCTGAAAGCGCAACACCCAGGTTTCGAAACATGGCGCGAAGGTATTCACGGCAAAAACAAAGTTGTTTGTGCTGACTGTCATATGCCGAAAGTGACCAAAGAAGATGGCACCGTTTATACCGACCATAAAGTGGGTAACCCATTCGACCGCTTCGAAGATACGTGTGCAAACTGTCACACTCAATCGAAAGAAACTATGCGTAACATCGTTTCAAGCCGTAAAGCGCAAGTACTAAACATGAAGCTGACTGCTGAGAAACAAATCGTTGCTGCTCACTTTGAAGCAGGCGCAGCATGGGAAGCGGGTGCGACAGAGCAAGAGATGGAACCTATCTTACTCGATATCCGTCACGCTCAATGGCGTTGGGACTACGCTATCGCGTCTCACGGTATTCACATGCACGCACCTGAAATCGCTCTAGAAGTGCTAGGTACTGCCGTTGACCGCGCCGCGGATGCTCGTACTAAGATTGTTCGTCTACTGGCGAAGAAAGGCATCACCGATCCAATCGAGATTCCAGATATCTCGACAAAAGAAGCGGCTCAAAAAGCGCTTGGAATGGACATGGATAAGATGAACGCAGAGAAACAGCACTTCTTAGACACGGTTGTTCCTAAATGGGAAGAGCAAGCTGAAAAGCGTGAAGCCAACTACGAATACTAGTTTCTTCCATTAGACCATTAAGTAAAAACCAGTCACACTATTGTTGTGTGGCTGGTTTTTTAGGTTTTAGGGGAATACAGATCAATATCGAATCCCCGATCCACTCGCCAATTCAAGGAATAAACAATGAAAATCTTACTTTCGCTTTCGGCATTATGTATTGCACTACTCAGTTCAAGCGTTCACGCATCTGAGCGTGCTGAGACAGGGTGGGAATTAATAGAGAAAGGTGCATTAGTGGTTGATGTCAGAACACCTGCAGAGTTCGAACAAGGGCATCTAGACAACGCCATCAACTACCCTCTTTCTGAAGTGGCTACTCACTTTGCTAAGATAGATAAAGACCAACCCATCGTGTTGTACTGCCGCAGTGGCAATCGTTCAGGGCAAGCTTATCAATTCTTGCGCGCTCAAGGGTTTACTCAAATCCACAATGCTGGTGGCTTAATCGAAATGCAGGAAAACCAATAGTCTTCGAAATGAGATCTTAAGTAAGATCGCCTCTTTAGCAATTAGCCAAGCTTAACGGATCATCTGTTTGGCTTGGTTGATCGAATGGATAATAGAGACACGATCAATGCCCTTCTGATTGGAATCTAAGATTTGAGTCCACGCATCGATCGCTTGTTGATAGCGCATGCTGATGAAGTGATCGGTCGCAATCAACATCAATGCCGTACGATCATTGGGATCAAGCTGCATGGAGTGCTCCAACAACGCATTAACATCATCACTCATCGCTTGAGAGCTAAGATAATAAAGTGCTGTTGCTTTGGCAGCATAGAGGCCAGAAGGCGCTTGAGGATCTAAGCGAATCGCATAATCGTAGCAAGTGAATGCCGCATCAAACTCCGCTTTCTGCATGTACACACCACCAAGCTTAAACCACAAGTCGGATTGATTCGGGTCTTGCTCAAGGCTTTGCTGAAGCTCATCTTCGAAATCTGTTGCCGTGTAGTTATTGCTATCATCCAAAGGAAGTTGAGGTAACTCTTGTTTCAGTTGAGACCAGACCAGCACGCTCAAAGCCACCGCTGTAAGAGAAATCACCACATTGCCTTTTAGATGGCTGCCATTGTTGCTCGCGGCAATAACGACCGCGATCAAAAACAGACTCATTAGTACCAACGCAACCAACAACCAGATATCCATTCCACATCCCTTTTATTTAGATCTATCTCTACTCTATCGTTTTCGCACTGTCTCGTTATTGATCAAAGTTTAGCGTTCGAGATTTAGTATCAAACTTTTGCATAAAAGCGACGGGTTAAGGTTGGTGCTAAAACCTAAGCCATAAGCCAAATGAGAAGAGAAGAGAAGAGAAGAGAAAAAGAGTGAAATGACAGGCAATAAAAAACCGAGCACTTAGGCTCGGTTTTTTCATTGGTAAGCTTAATTACTTAACGTAATCGAGATTACTCAGTGTCTTGCTCGCTATCACTTTCAGAGTCAGAAGCATCAGATGCTTGCTCTTCACTTGATTCAGAAACAACAGCCGTTTCAGCGTTTACTGCGTCAGCATTTGCTTCTTCAGTTTCTTCGCCTTCAACAATCTCAGCTTCTTCTACTTCGTCGATACGTTGTAGACCTACAACATTCTCGTCTTCAGCAGTACGAATCAGTGTTACACCTTGAGTGTTACGACCAACTTGGCTTACTTCCGCTACGCGAGTACGTACTAGTGTACCTGCGTCGGTGATCATCATCATTTCATCGCCTTCTTCAACCTGAACAGCACCAACTACTGGGCCATTACGATCAGAGACTTTGATAGATACTACACCTTGCGTTGCACGGCCTTTCGTTGGGTATTCAGCCAGCTCAGTACGCTTACCGTAACCGTTTTGAGTCACAGTTAGGATATCGCCTTCGTTTGAAGGAACAATCAGTGAAACCACTTGATCGTCTTCTGGAAGCTTCATACCACGAACACCAGAGGCAGTACGACCCATTGGACGTACTTTGTCCTCGTTAAAGCGAACAACTTTGCCCGACTTCGAGAACAGCATGATGTCGCTATTACCGTCAGTAATATCAACGCCAATCAGTGAATCATCGTCACGTAAGTTAACTGCGATTAGGCCGTTAGCACGTACGTTTGCGAATTGATCCAGTGATGTCTTCTTAACGGTACCGTCGCCTGTTGCCATGAAGATGAATTTCTCGTTAGAGAACTCAGAAACAGGCAGGATAGCCGTAATACGCTCACCTTCTTCTAGAGGAAGAATGTTAACGATAGGCTTACCACGAGCCGTGCGGCTTGCTTGAGGCAGTTGGTAAACTTTCAAGCGGTACGTTTTACCACGAGTAGAGAAACATAAGATGTTATCGTGAGTATTAGCAACAAGCAGACGCTCAATGTAATCCTCATCTTTCATCTTAGTTGCACTCTTACCTTTACCACCACGACGCTGAGCTTCGTAGTCGCTTAGGATTTGGTACTTAACGTAACCTGCGTTAGAAAGCGTTACTACCACGTCTTCTTGAGCAATTAGCTCTTCCATGTCGATGTCATGAACCGCTGCTGTGATTTCTGTACGACGTTCGTCGCCATAGATATCACGTACCGCTTCAAGTTCTTCACGGATCACTTCCATCAAACGCTCAGTGCTTGCAAGGATATGCATTAGCTCAGCGATCTCTTCTAGAAGTGCTTTGTATTCGTCTAGAATCTTCTCGTGCTCAAGGCCAGTTAGGCGGTGAAGACGAAGTTCTAGAATAGCTTGCGCTTGAGTTTCCGTTAGGAAGTATTGACCATCACGGATACCGTATTGGTCTTCAAGCCAATCTGGACGAGCTGCATCAGTACCAGCACGTTCAAGCATTGATGCAACGTTACCAAGATCCCAACCACGAGATACTAGACCAACTTTAGCTTCTGCTGGTGTTGGTGCGTTCTTGATCAGTTCAATGATTTCATCAATGTTTGCAAGCGCTAAAGATAGAGCTTCCAAGATATGTGCACGGTCGCGCGCTTTCTTCAATTCGAAGATAGTACGACGTGTCACAACTTCACGACGGTGATCAACAAAACACTTCAACATATCTTTAATGTTGAAAAGTTGTGGTTGGCCGTTGTTCAGAGCAACCATGTTGATGCCGAAAGTTGTTTGCAGTTGAGTTTGTGAGTAAAGGTTGTTTAGTACAACTTCACCGACAGCGTCACGCTTACATTCAATAACAATACGCATACCATCTTTATCAGATTCGTCACGCAGTGCACTGATGCCTTCAACTTTCTTGTCTTTTACAAGTTCTGCAATCTTCTCGATCAGACGAGCTTTGTTCACTTGATATGGAATTTCAGTAACGATAATTGTTTCTTTACCGTTCTTTTCCATTTCAATGTTCGCGCGCGAGCGCATGTAAACTTTGCCACGGCCAGTCTTATATGCATCGACAATGCCCTTACGGCCACTGATTAATGCTGCTGTCGGGAAGTCTGGACCCGGGATGTAGTCCATTAGCTCATCAATAGTGATGTCTTCATTATTGATAAATGCTAAACAGCCATCAACAACTTCGCCAAGGTTATGTGGCGGGATGTTGGTAGCCATACCTACTGCGATACCAGAAGCACCGTTAACCAATAGGTTTGGTATTTTTGTTGGTAAAACTGCTGGTATTTGCTCGGTTCCATCATAGTTAGGAACGAAGTCAACCGTATCTTTATCAAGATCCGTTAATAGCTCACCAGCTATTTTTGACATACGAACTTCGGTATAACGCATTGCCGCAGCTGAATCGCCGTCAACCGAACCAAAGTTACCTTGGCCATCGACTAACATATAGCGTAGTGAAAACGGCTGAGCCATACGAACAATTGACTCGTATACCGCACTATCACCGTGTGGGTGATATTTACCGATTACATCGCCTACTACACGAGCAGACTTTTTATATGCTTTGTTCCAATCATTACCTAATACATTCATCGCGAACAAAACGCGGCGGTGTACTGGTTTTAGGCCATCACGCACATCTGGAAGGGCACGACCAACGATGACGGACATCGCGTAGTCTAGGTATGAACCTCTAAGCTCATCTTCAATATTTACGGGCGTGATCTCTTTCGCTAGATCGCTCATAGAGCCATTTTCCCTCTATAGTCAGATCGTATTTTTGAATACGTATAAGACCGAAAAATATAACACAAATTTACCTACGGAGGCATCACTTTCCCTCTCCTTTTACCATCTTGTGACCCTTGTAGCCAATCTATTGATGAGAAATTGCACCTCAGCGTCATATCTTGCTGAAACATGGTCACTTTACACTCAATAAACTAGCAAAATTGTAGATCTTCTGGTCAGCAGGAAAAGGCAAGTTATAATGCCTGCAATTTCATGGATGCATTATTTAACTTGGAAATGCCGATTATGACTAAATCACAAAACGTAGACCCAGCAGAAATCAAAAAATTCGAAGACATGGCGTCGCGCTGGTGGGATCTAGAAGGCGAGTTTAAGCCACTACATCAAATCAACCCACTGCGCCTAAATTACGTTCTAGAGAAAACCGAAGGCCTATTTGGCAAAAAAGTTCTCGATGTTGGCTGCGGTGGCGGTATTTTGGCTGAGAGCATGGCCGTTGAAGGTGCGCTAGTCACTGGTTTAGATATGGGTAAAGAACCGCTAGAAGTCGCTCGTCTGCATGCATTAGAAACCGGCACCAAGCTTGATTACATTCAAAGCACCATTGAAGATCATGCTGAGCAAAACCCACAAACTTACGATGTGGTGACCTGCATGGAAATGCTAGAGCACGTACCAGACCCACAGTCGGTTATCTCGGCTTGTTCAAAGTTGGTTAAACCGGGCGGCCATGTGTTCTTCTCGACATTGAACCGTAACTTTAAGTCTTACCTATTCGCTATAGTAGGTGCAGAAAAGCTACTTAAGATTGTCCCAGAAGGTACTCACGACCACGAAAAGTTCATTCGCCCAGCGGAACTTATCAAGATGATAGACAACACTCCGCTGCAAGAATTGGGGATTACAGGACTGCACTACAACCCGTTAACGGACACTTATCGTTTGGGCACAAATGTAGATGTTAACTACATAGTCCACACGCAAAATCTCACCCAATAACTATTAATATCCCCAGCTTAAAATCTTTTAGAAAAAGACGATTGAAAAGAGTTGTAATTAACATAACTTTACGACTTTTTTCAGTCTAAATTTCGTGCGCTCGCTTCCATTTTGACCACCTAGATTTAATTTTAATCATCCAAAATCCATTGCCCATTTTGCTCAAAGATCAAGGGATTTTTTTTTATGTGTGCGCAAAAATAAAGCAACCTTAAAAGGCTATTTTTATACAATCAAGTCACATCGAACCTCGTCAGTTAGTGGTCACTTACAGTTTTTTTTCAATCCACCACTTATCCACAAGCACTCCCATTTCTTTACCTTGAAAAATATAAGCTGTAGCACTATCTTGTAACCCAACAAACAAATGACCCCTATATGTTGTGTTTGAACTACAATGTATGGGTAGACCAAGATCACAAAGCCGAAACGTAATTTACAAAAATTACACAGAAATACACAAAAACACGGCTTTGTTCAGTTTTGTTAGGGAAATTAAGCAGAATGAACCAACAACTTACTGTTACCAAACGTAACGGGCGCAAAGAAACAATCGATTTAGAGAAAATCCATCGAGTGATCACTTGGGCAGCTGAAGGCTTGCACAATGTTTCTGTATCACAAGTAGAATTGAAAGCTCACATTCAGTTTTACGATGGCATCACCACCACTGACATCCATGAGACAATCATTAAGTCAGCAGCGGATTTAATCTCTGAAGAGACTCCTGATTACCAATATCTAGCAGCACGTCTGTCAGTATTCCACCTACGTAAAAAAGCGTACGGCGAGTACGAGCCACCGGCTCTATATGACCACGTTGCAAAACTGGTTGATATGGGTAAATACGATAGCCACCTAATGGAAGACTACACGAAAGCTGAGTTTGACGAGCTTGACGCGTACATCGACCACAAGCGTGACTTAGACTTCTCTTATGCAGCGGTCAAGCAGCTTGAAGGTAAATACTTCGTGCAAAACCGTGTAACAAAAGAAATTTACGAGAGTGCTCAGTTCCTTTACATCCTAGTTGCTGCTTGTTTATTCGGTAAATACCCGAAATCAACTCGTCTGGATTACATCAAACGTTTTTACGACGCCTCATCTACGTTTAAGATTTCTCTACCTACACCAATTATGTCTGGTGTACGTACGCCTACTCGTCAATTCAGTTCTTGCGTACTGATCGAGTGTGGTGACAGCCTTGATTCTATCAACGCAACAGCAAGCTCTATTGTTCGTTACGTATCTCAACGTGCTGGTATTGGTATCAACGCAGGTCGTATCCGTGCGCTTGGTTCTGAAATTCGTGGTGGTGAAGCGTTCCACACTGGCTGTATCCCTTTCTACAAATACTTCCAAACAGCAGTAAAATGTTGTTCTCAAGGTGGTGTTCGTGGCGGTGCAGCAACCGTGTTCTACCCACTATGGCACGGTGAAGTTCAGTCTCTATTAGTACTGAAAAACAACCGTGGTGTTGAAGAGAACCGTGTTCGTCACATGGACTACGGCGTACAGCTTAATAAGCTTATGTACTCTCGTCTTGTTCAAGGTGGCAACATCAGCCTGTTCTCCCCTTCAGATGTACCTGGACTTTACGATGCGTTCTTCGAAAACCAAGAGCGTTTTGAAGAGCTGTACGTTAAGTACGAAAACGATCCTTCAGTGAAACGTGAAACTGTGAAAGCGGTTGAACTGTTCTCTCTACTAATGCAAGAGCGTGCTTCTACTGGTCGTATCTACATTCAGAACGTTGACCACTGTAATACACACAGCCCGTTTGATTCTGAAGTAGCTCCTGTTCGTCAATCGAACCTATGTCTAGAAATCGCGCTACCAACTAAGCCACTTTCTAACGTGGAAGATGACGAAGGTGAGATTGCACTGTGTACGCTTTCAGCGTTCAACCTTGGCGCAATCAATGAACTCGACGACTTAGCAGAGCTTTCTGAGTTGGTTGTTCGTGCACTTGATGCACTGCTTGATTACCAAGATTACCCGCTTCCAGCAGCATACAAATCGACAATGAATCGTCGTACTTTAGGTGTTGGTGTCATCAACTATGCATACTACCTGGCGAAGAATGGTGTTAAGTACTCTGACGGCAGCGCAAATGGCCTGACTCACCGTACTTTTGAAGCAATTCAATACCACTTACTAAAAGCGTCTGTTGAACTAGCGAAAGAACAAGGCCGTTGCCCATCTTTCCACGAGACCAACTACGCGAAAGGCCTACTGCCAATCGATACTTATAAAAAAGATATCGACTTAGTATGTGAAGAGCCTCTGCACTACGATTGGGACACGCTACGTGAAGAGATCATGGAGCACGGTCTGCGTAACTCTACGCTAACAGCGCTTATGCCTTCTGAGACTTCGTCTCAAATCTCGAACGCGACTAACGGTATCGAGCCACCACGTGGTTATGTATCAGTGAAAGCGTCGAAAGACGGTATCCTGAAGCAAGTTGTTCCTGATTTCTTAAATCTTAAAAACAACTACGAGCTACTTTGGAACATTGGCAATAACGACGGTTACCTACACTTAGTGGGTATCATGCAAAAATTCGTTGACCAAGCTATCTCTGCAAACACTAACTATGATCCAAGTGTTTACGACAGCGGTAAGGTTCCAATGAAGCAGCTGCTTAAAGACCTACTAACTGCATACAAGTATGGTGTTAAAACGCTTTACTACCATAACACGCGTGATGGTGCTAAAGACGACCAAGGCGATGCAGTTCAAGTGCCGGAAGAAGATTGTGAAGGCGGCGGTTGTAAGATCTAAACCGCAATAAACATTAAGACCCCAGAGAAGAGTTATCTTCTCTGGGTTTAAAGCATTAACAGGGTCCGTTTTATTGCGGGTCTTTAAAGGATTTGAGGCATTTATGGCTTACAGTACTTTTTCTCAACAAAAAAATGACCAACTAAAAGAACCAATGTTCTTGGGTCAGTCGGTAAACGTTGCACGTTACGACCAACAAAAATTTGAAATCTTCGAAAAGCTTATCGAGAAGCAGCTTTCTTTCTTCTGGCGCCCAGAAGAGGTCGACGTGTCTAGTGACCGTATCGACTACAACAAGCTTCCTGAGCATGAAAAGCACATCTTTATCTCTAACTTGAAGTACCAAACGCTTCTAGATTCTATCCAAGGCCGCAGCCCTAACGTTGCCCTACTTCCATTGGTATCACTACCAGAAGTTGAAACTTGGATTGAGACTTGGTCATTCTCTGAAACGATTCACTCTCGTTCTTACACGCACATCATCCGTAACATCGTAAATGATCCAGGCGTAGTATTCGACGACATCGTTGAAAACGAAGAGATCCTGAAGCGTGCTAAAGACATCGCGTTTTACTACGATGACCTAATCAAGCTAACGGCTGACTACCACCGCTACGGTGAAGGCAACCACAACATCAATGGCGAAGACGTTAAGATTTCACTTCATGACCTGAAGAAGAAGCTTTACGTATGTCTAATGTCTGTAAACGCACTGGAAGCGATTCGTTTCTACGTGAGTTTTGCATGTTCATTCGCATTCGCTGAACGTGAGCTAATGGAAGGTAACGCGAAGATCATCAAGCTAATCGCTCGTGATGAAGCACTTCACCTTACTGGTACACAGCACATGATCAACTTGCTGCGTAATGGCCAAGATGACTTCGAATTCATGCAGATCGCTGAAGAGTGTAAGCAAGAGTGTTTCGACCTATTCAAAGAAGCGGCTGAGCAAGAGAAAGAGTGGGCAGAATACCTATTCAAAGATGGCTCTATGATTGGTCTAAACAAAGATATTCTTTGCCAATACGTTGAGTACATTACCAACATCCGTATGCAAGCGGTTGGTCTAGGTACGGCTTACCCAGAAGCAACATCGAACCCAATTCCATGGATCAACGCTTGGTTGTCTTCAGATAACGTTCAAGTTGCTCCACAAGAAGCTGAAATCAGTTCTTACCTAGTTGGCCAAATCGACAACGAAGTAAAAGCTGACGACTTTGAAGGGTTTGAGCTGTAATGCCAACAATCAAAATCAACAAGCTGACTTCTATTGAATCTAACCCTTCAAATACTCTATTGGAAACAATGGAACAAGCAGGGTTAGAGCCAGAATACAACTGCCGAGATGGCCACTGTGGCGCTTGCCGCTGTACGTTGGATTCTGGTGAAGTCGAGTACGTTGGTTTTGCTATGGCTTACACACAAGGCGATGAAATTTTGCCTTGTATCTGTAAAGCAAAAACAGAACTATCGCTGAGTAACGTTATTCACAGAAATAAGCAAAAAAGTGCTTAATACTTGTACTTAGATCTTATACTTAGCACGATTAGTACAATGTTGAATCGTTAACAGAAAAGCTTAAAAATTTAAGGGCCCGATAATCTTCATTATCAGGCCCTTTTTGTATTTCATGTTGGCTCAATCATACAACTCGCTTATTGCACCAACTCGGCTTTATTGATGTATATGATTTATTACATATATAGCTTTATAGCTTTAACTTGGACTTTATAGCGTTGACTTGGTTTTATAGTACCGCTTTAGGAATAAACATGTCTTTCAATCGCTTAACCGAAGAGTAAGTACCAAACATCGGTTTGTTGTCTAGATGCCTTCTCAGCATATCGGCGGCAACGGTCTTAATCACGTTGCGTTGGTCTTCGCGTGAGTACTGACGATAAAACTCAAGCACCTGCCCCCACTCTCCTGCTTCAGTCGACAATGCGACGCTGAATGTGTTGCCTTCTAATTTACCAGTAACCAAAGCCAGTTCTGTACCGCACTTCTCTCTTGTAGCGCCAGCCAGTGCAAAGGTTGCGGCTAATGGATCACTCTTTTCAAGTTCGCTCTCTTTTGGCTCAGCCATGACCCATGAATGCCCAAAGCAATCTTCAACCTGCTCATTCAATTGCAGCCACGCTGATAGGGCGCCTTTGGTCGACACTTCAGATACAGATAACGTCTTCTTTTTTTCCGCCATGATGTGTCCAATATGGTCAATCATTGGCTCATCAACGCTCACGACATTACTCTCTAGCAGCTTGTAAACCATTTGCAGAAGCTTAACGCGAGTTTCTAAGTCTGCCTTAGGACCAAACAGTTTGACCTCAATAAAAGGCAGATAAGAGCGGTAGCCAAGTTCATAGCCTGCTGGAAGCTTAAGCTGGTCTAACACATCCGAGATACCCGATTCAGACAAACCAAACGTAAACAATCGACTGCATTCAGAGGCAACCACTTGAGGGTAGGTACGCGACAAGTCAGGAAGAATCTCAAACGTCACCATACGTTTGAATTCACTCGGTACACCAGGAGTGAAATAGAAAGTCGCATCGTTGATTTTCAGCTTGAAGCCGCAAGCCGTACCCACAGGATTATCAACAATCTCTGAACTCGCGGGTAATAAAGCTTGCTTAAGGTTACTGTCAGGCATCGGCATACCACGTCCAGAGAACATCTCTTCCATACGAGTCAGCCACTCAGGGAACATGACAAGCTTTTGATCTGAGGCCGCAGCCGCAGCCGCCGCACTCATATCATCAGTTGTCGGCCCCAAACCACCATTGACGATAACCACATCATAGTTGAAGCTCAGCATCAGCAGTTCTTCGATCAGAGCGTTCATTTGATCGCCCACAGTTGAACGCTTTGCCAAAGCAAAGCCGTGCTGATAAAACTCAGCAGACATCCAAGCTGCGTTTGTGTCGACAATGTCCCCATGAAGAACTTCTTCACCAGTGCTTAACATTGCGATTTTCGTCATATTTATATCCCTTGTGGCCATTAAAAGACACGGCATTATTTACAAACTAGTCTAAGGTTGAGTTTGAGTCATTCACCTTTTCACAAATATTACTAATGCTTAATCTAAGGTTTTCTTAGGAAAAGCAATAAATTATTAGTTCCCTAAACTAAGCATTTAATAGATAATTGTGACTCGGATCAATTATTAACTTCTCATGGAGACCCTTGTGGCCAAATCACCGTTACTAACGAAGGTTACTGCTGCATTTACAATGCTAATGTCAGTTAACTCGGTTGCAAGCCAATACGACTTCGACCAACCAATCAACCTTTCTTATTCGGATGAATGCGCTCAAGATTACTGTGTTAATGAAAGCTTGTACACCTATAAGCCTAGTAACAATTATGCGCTAAGCGAAACAAGCGACCAATATGATTTAACGATCGAAAAACAACCACTCTACCTTACCGTTAGCGATGGCAAAGATTGGGATTACCTCATGGGCCAAACTTATACCATTCTTGGTTTAAGTGTCGCAACCGTTGGCCTCATGACGCTTTTACCGGAAAGCATCACTAAGTGGGATGATGACCAGCGTGATATCAGTGCACTAGGTAAAAAATGGAAAGATAACGTTTCTGAAGGCCCTGTATGGGACCGTGATGAGCACTTCCTAAACTACGTAATGCATCCGTATTTCGGCGGTGTTTACTACACCGCAGCTCGACATGCTGGTTATGACGAGTTTGAGTCTTTCTTATACTCTTGGACAATGTCGACATTTTTCTGGGAATACGGCGTAGAAGCGTTTGCTGAAGTACCTTCATGGCAAGATATCTTTATTACACCATTCTTTGGGGCTGTTGTCGGTGAAATGATGCTAGAAGCAGAGCAAGACATTGTTGCTTCAGGTGGCGAAGTGATGGGCTCTCAAACCATGGGTGATGTTTCATTATTCTTCCTCAACCCTGTTGGCCATATCCACTACTGGGTAAGTGATGCATGGGGTGGTGACGCAGAAGTTAATCTGAATACTAACCCTTGGTGGGATAACAAAGACGCAGCACGATTCGCCTACGATGCAGGGGCAACATACGACTCTCAGTTTGTTGGTATGAACTTTAAAGTAACGTTTTAAATCGACTTCCAGTCTCTGAACTCTATGTTACTGCATTTCAAATAAATGCGACAACTCTTCTAAAAGCGGCTCTCTAGCCGCTTTTTTTGTGCCCTACTCTTCATTCTCTTTTTTTGCATCACAGCTTAGTTTCAAAAATTGACACAGGTCAAACATTGTTCGATGTAACCTTCTACACTGAAATTAAAGAACTTTATCGCGTGATATCAAACATTTAATTAGCAACGAACAATTGAGACTTTGGGGGCTGATATGAACAGTACATTTATCGTAAACTTTATCGGACAAGCATCACCAGCAACAATCAAGCAACTTGCTGCGGTTACTCACGAAAACGACGGAAAATGGCTCATCAGTAAAGTTAACTTTATTGAAGATCAAGTTGCAGGTGTATTAAAGATTCAACTTCCCGCCATCAACGAATCAATTGTTAAGGATGCTTTCAGTGCCAATGCTGACTTGATCGTGCAGTTTGTTGATTCAGACCACACTCACAACGCACAAGACACAATACATCACTTACGACTCGACTCTAACGACCGAGCTGGCATCGTCAACGAAGTGACACATGTACTAGACAGACAAGGAATTAGCATTCTAGATATGGATTGTCACCGAGTCTTTATCGCGGGTGGCGGTGGTGTTAGCTCAAGTCTATTTACTTCCAAGATCGCTGTGAAGTTGCCAATTGAAGTCTTGATTGATGATGTCGTGAATGAATTAGAAACGCTCAGTGAAGATACTCGAGTGATGATTGAGAGCTAACGGATAGCATTTCACTTCTATCCTTACTCTTTTCTCTGGTAACAGTTATCTATAAAAAAAAGAGCAGCTCACCGGCTGCTCTTTTTATTGTTCTAAAACTATGACTTAGTTACTTAACCGACCATTGTGATAATGATCGTTTGAAGTCTTCATAGCCAAATTCATTTAGCTTCTGAACTTCGCCATTGCTGCGATCGCAATAGATCGATGGCATTTTTAGGCCATTGAACCAGTTCAGTTTCACCATGGTGTAACCTGCACTGTCTAGCAGGTGCAGCTTTTGACCAATCTTAAGTGGCTCGTCAAAGCTAGCTTCGCAGAACTGATCGCCAGCAAGACATGAGCATGAACCAATCACATAGTCATGGCTACCATTTTCAGAGGCTTCTAATACCGATGCTGGCTCATTGTAGATAAGCGTATCAAGGCGGTGAGCTTCGGTTGCTGAATCGACAATTGCCGTTTTCTTCACGTTCTCAACAATATCAACAACTGTCACAACTAGGTCGGTTGTTTTAGTGATGATGGCTTCACCCGGCTCTAGGTACATCTGCACGCCGTGCTTTTCAGAGAAGGCTTTTAGCGCAAGACCCAGTTTCTCGATGTCATAACCCGGCCATGTGAAGAACACACCACCGCCCATGCTCACCCAGTCCAACTTATCTAGGTGCTCACCAAACTGCTCTGAGATTGAATCAAGCAAACCGATAAATGCATCGACGTCTTTGTTCTCGCAGTTCATGTGGAACATCACACCATTGATCTCATCGAAGATCCCCGGTTTGATGTGATCAGCTTGCACACCCAAACGTGAGAATTGACGCGCTGGGTTTGCCAAGTCTTGCCCTGCGTAGCTCACACCCGGATTTAATCGTAAACCCAATGAAGCCTTACCTTCAACAATATGACGGTAAACGGCAAGTTGGCTTTGAGAGTTGAAGATCATCTTGTCGCAGATATCCGCAACTTCTCTCACGTCATCTTCGCTGTAACCCACACTGTAAGCGTGCGTTTCACCACCAAAGGTTTCGTGGCCAAGCTTGACTTCGTATGGGCCAGAGCTTGTCGTGCCATCGAGGTAAGGTTTGATGATGTCAAACACACCCCATGTCGAAAAACACTTCAGTGCCAATACCAATTTCACACCTGAAATCTCTTTCAGTTGCTTGGCTTTCTCTAGATTCGCAATCAACTTGTCTTCGTTGATCATGAAATATGGGGTTTTTAGTTCTTCTTTCTTAAACGTCATTTTTGTAAACACTCAAGCAGCATCTATAGATGGAAAGGTAAATTAACAATTTTGGTGTGATTTATTTTGATTTTGTCCTGTCCGAGCGCAGTGAGTTACAAAATCAAAATAAATGATACCAAAGCTTCAAGGCTATCATCATCGAAAAGGGAACAATCCATGTCCCCTTTAATTAGCAATCAAAACAAGAAATCAGTTCTTATTTTTTCAGCTCTTGAATCACAGGAAGACCTTGGCCTGCTTCAAGTTCTTGAACATGCCAATCTAGACCGATTTCAGGCATTGTTGCTAGGAACGGGTCTGGGTTTAACTGTTCCATATTGAACACGCCTTTATCAGCCCATTCGCCACGGAAGAACTGAAGTGCAGCCGTAATCGCTGGAACACCCGTAGTGTAAGAGATTGCTTGGTGCTCTACGTCTTCGTAAGCCACTTCGTGGTCTGCGTTATTGTAGATGAAGACACTGCGATCTTTGCCGTCTTTCTTACCTTGGACCCAAGTACCGATACACGTTAAACCTGTGTAACCCGGAGCTAGAGATGTTGGGTCTGGTAGTAGTGCTTTAAGAACATGCAGAGGCTGAACCACAGTACCGTCATGTAGCGTTAGTGGATCAGGGCTAAGAAGACCGATATCACGCATGCAGTTGAAGTAGTTCAGGTATGCATCACCAAAGCCCATCCAGAATTCGATACGCTTAGCAGGGATGAACTCTTTCATTGAACGAACTTCATCGTGCGCCATTGAGTAAACTTTGTGAGAACCACAATTAGGGAATTCAAACTCAAGCATACGAGAGTGACAAGGTACTTGTTTCCACTCTTCATTTTCCCAGTAGAAAGAATCGCCTTGGATCTCAAGCATGTTGGTTTCTGGATCAAAGTTTGTCGCAAACTTCTTACCGTGGTCACCAGCATTCACGTCCATTACGTCAATTGAGTCAATCTCATCGAACAAGTGCTTAACCGCGTACGCTGCAAAGATTGATACCACACCTGGATCGAAACCCGCGCCAAGAATACCTGTGATGCCCGCTTCAGCGAACTTCTCACGGTAGCCCCACTGCCAATCATAAGCTTGTGGTACTTGTTGACCTTCAGAACATAGGTCAACCGCTACCGATGTATCTAGGTAAGAGACTTTAGATTGGTAACACGCTTCCATGATTGCCATGTTTACCCAAGGAGGACCAGCGTTGATCACTAGATCCGGCTGAACTTCTTTAATCAAAGCAACAAGTGCATCAACATCGTCAGCGTCTACTGAACGAGCCTCTAGTTTCTTAGTAGAATCTTTAAGGTTATTTTTGCCCTTGATAGATTCGATGATTTTTTCACACTTCGCGATTGTGCGAGAAGCGATTGTGATATCACCCAGTACTTCGTTATTTTGTGCTGCTTTGTGTGCAACAACCCAACCAACGCCGCCTGCACCAATTTGTAGAATAGCCATAGTTTTAATTACCCTTGTTGTTCTGCTAGCTCAATAGCTAAAGTTTGAATTTTGTTAATTAGAGATTTGAAATCTGATGTCGTTAAGCACGGATTCAAGATTGTAAATTTCAGCGCACTTTTACCGTCGACGACCGTTTCGCCAAGCACGGCAACACCACGAGTCAGCGCCTCCAGTCTTAACGTCTGATTCAGTTTGTCTAAATCAAGAACGCCGTTTGCTGATAGCTCGTTGTTCGGTACCGCACGGAACAGCACTGTCGACAATGACGGCTCAGCAAGTAGCTCAAAATCGTCATGCTTCTGAATCAGATCGGCAACTTCAAGCGTCTGCTCTAGAAGATGGTCGTACATATCACCCAGTTGCTTTGGTCCAACGCTTTGCATCGTCATGAAGACTTTCAGTGCATCGAAACGCTTGGTGGTAGCTATGGACTTATCGACTAGATTTGGCAGCTCATCGTGCTCGCGATTCAAGTAGTCTGCGTGATGCAGTAGGTACTTAAAGTTCGCTTTGTCTTTCAGCAGCACAGCGCCACAGCTGATGGTTTGGAAGAACAACTTGTGGAAGTCGACACTCACTGAGTCCGCTTTTTCGATACCTTTCAGACGAGCTTTATGGCTGCTTAAGATAAGCGCGCCACCGTAAGCACTGTCGACATGGAACCAAAGATCTTGTTGGTTGGCGATGTCAGCAATCGCTTCAAGATCATCAATCGCACCGTGATCGGTAGTACCCGCCGTACCGACAACAGCAAAAGGAATCAACCCTTGAGCTTTAAGTGCTTTCACTTCTGCGTCTAGCAAGTCAGGCTTGATAGTGCCGT
The DNA here is from genome assembly GCF_041473955.1 of Vibrio sp. 10N.222.54.E6. Taxonomy (NCBI): domain Bacteria; kingdom Pseudomonadati; phylum Pseudomonadota; class Gammaproteobacteria; order Vibrionales; family Vibrionaceae; genus Vibrio; species Vibrio sp. 10N.222.54.E6. Next base: position 60,958 of record NZ_JBFRTD010000010.1, read on the forward strand.
TTGCATTGGTGTCAACACAGCATACTGCCGCTTCACCTAGCCCTAATAGAGAGGCTGACTTTTGAACCGTGAAGTGCGATTTCTTTGAACATAAGATACGCAGCTTGCTCGCGTATTCTGGTAAGCCAAGCTTTTGGATAGAATGACCATTGTGCTTATCCGCAACCCAGTCTCTCGCCAGCAATAAGCCCATTAGGTTACTTTGCGTGCCGCCGCTAGTGAAAACACCATCAGCTTGTGCGCCAAGTTGGTATTTGTCACACATCCAATCCACCACACGCTGCTCCACATAAGTCGCAGCAGATGCTTGGTCCCATGAATCCATCGATTGATTCAACGCCGCGATAATCGATTCCGCAGCTACCGAAGCCATAAGAGGAGGAGTGTGAAGGTGCGCAATGCAGTCTGGGTGTTGCACGAAGATGGAGTTCGCAGCGACAAGGTCTGCAGTACTATCTACAACATCAACCAAAGAGTGTTGATTGTTATCGAGATCAACAGCATTGATGGCTGCTTCTAGCACTTTTGGATCTAAACCCGAATAAGGCGTTTCAACTTGTTCAAAAACCGCTTTCATCGCTTGAGTGGTTTGGTTCATCACGTTAGCAAATTCGTTGCTACCGCCTAAACCTGTCTGGATGAAATGCTTATTCCATTCTTGGTTAGTTTGTTCGCTTGAAGCTGGGTCTTGTTGTAAACCACCACCCGCTGCGATGATCGCTTCTTCCATCACGCGCAATGCAAAGTCGATCTGCTCAAAAGAGATAATCATTGGCGGAAGGAAACGAATTACCGAACCATCACGACCACCCTTTTCAACCATCAAGCCGCGCTCTAGTGCTGCTCGTTGAATCGCTAAGGTTAGTTCGCCGTCGGATTGTGGTTCGCCAAACTTGTTAAGATCACCATTTGGTTGCTTGATCTCAGCGCCAAGCATCAAGCCTTTACCGCGAACTTCAGCAATACAGTTCACACGCGATTGAATCTTCTCAAGCCCATGACGTAGATATTGGCCTGCGATGTTCGCGTGCTCAACCAAACCATCACGTTCGATGATCTCTAACGCCTTAGCGCCAGATACCATTGCCAACTGGTTACCACGGAATGTACCGGTGTGCTCACCCGCTTTCCAAGTATCGATGCTCTTGTCGAATACAAGCAGCGACATAGGCAGTCCGCCACCAATCGCTTTAGACAAGCACAAGATATCAGGACTAACACCTGACTCTTCAAACGCAAAGCGATGGCCGGTTTTACCCACACCACACTGAATTTCATCAAAGATCAGTAGGATACCGTGTTCATCACAGATGCGACGTAGGCCTTGTAGCCAAGACGCCGGAGCTGGAATCACACCACCCTCACCTTGTACAGGCTCGACGATCATCGCGGCAGGTTTCATGATGCCAGATTCGTCGTCATTCAACATACGCTCGATGTAACGAATGCTCGCGTTAGCACCCGCTTCACCACCAATGCCAAACGGGCAACGAAGGTTATATGGGAAAGGCATGAAATGTACGTCAGACATTAAGCCACTACGACGTTCTTTAGTGCCAAGGTTACCCATCATGCCCATAGTGCCGTTAGTCATGCCGTGGTAAGCACCACGAAAAGCAAACATGGTGTTGCGACCTGTAGTTTGCTTGGCGAGCTTGATCGCGGCTTCCACAGCATCAGCGCCAGACGGGCCACAGAATTGAAGAACCGAGTTCGTTGAAAAGTCTTGAGGGAGAAAAGCTTTAACTCGCTTGATAAACGTCTCTTTTGCTTGAGTCGTAATATCAAGTGTCTGATATGGCAAACCAGAATCGAGTTGGTCTTTAAGTGCTTGGTTAATCTCAGGGTGGTTGTAGCCCAGAGAAAGTGTACCTGCACCTGCTAAGCAATCGAGAAATAGTTGGCCACGAGTATCTTCAACTAAAACACCACATGCTCTTTTAATAGCAATCGGTAGGCGTCTTGGGTATGAACGAACATCCGATTCATGCTGCTTTTGCTCAAGCAAAATAGCGTCGGGTGTTAGGTCGTAAGTTCCCTCTACGATAGGAACCATAGTTGAAAATGAATTTGCGATAGTATTAATATCGACTTCAAAGGCGGTAGTCATAAAAGTCCCCTTGAATGTGTTCATACTCACCTCCATCAGACGCAATTGCACACCGTCCCTCTATTGATTTAGAGAGAGTTCATAGTGAAACACGCGTATTGTCTAGAAATGAGATATAGCTGTACGCTCGCATAAGTCAAATGACGAATACGAAATTAGGCCGTCTTAGGACAGCAAAAATTAGTTAGCGTGAGCTCAAGGTTCAGTAATGCTACTGTTTTGAAGAATTGGACATTTGTGCAGTATCGGACAGCTATGAAGAACTGGCCCTTTTGGAAATGCAGAGCTGATTAGCAATGTTGTTATTAGTGTGTTCAATGTTGGGTTTCCCATTAGCATGGCGAATTGCGCCATAAGTATCCCGTCTATCAGCTAAAGGCTAGCTGATACCTACCCTACGTAATGTCCCAATCAGCAAGAATGGTCACTACGCGTATCCCCCAGAAGCAATCGTTGCTCTTCTTGAACATTGTTCATTCCGAGATTGCGCGGGAAAATAACATAAAGTGAAATGAACGATCAATAGTTTTTAATAATCGCTTGATAAATAGGAGCGGTAACTGACAAATTGCTGAAAATATCGTCAAGTTAATCTTTAGGTAAGGAGATCCCCGGTTCATTCGTTCCTCACGCCCGAGGATGACTACGCGGGTATACAAACGTTGCTAGTGAGGGCTTTGAGGCTGTGGCGCCTTTCCGTCATTCCCTAGCACGAAGAACGAGTTCATAGGGAATCTCGCTTTTAAAAGCTAAGTAATGTAAACGAACTTGATAGCAACATTTTGAGATAGAAAAGGAAGTTTGGGTGTGTTCAAACAGAAAGAGGAATAACGCATAAAAATCAGAACAGCAGAAACCAAAAAGCCCGAACATTTCTGTTCGGGCTTTCTAATTTGGAGCGATACATCGGGTTCGAACCGATGACCTCAACCTTGGCAAGGTTGCGCTCTACCAACTGAGCTAGTATCGCATTTGCTACATCTGTTAAGACGTAGACTTTAATAGATGGTGCCCCGGGCCGGACTTGAACCGGCACAGCGCGAACGCCGAGGGATTTTAAATCCCTT